>JAFUBJ010000060.1 GCA_017460265.1 Atopobiaceae bacterium
CCACGGTCGCGGCCTGCCTGGTGGGCTACGGCAGCATGGCATCGGGCATCTTCGGGCGCTTCTTCGCCAACCTGCCCTGGGCAACGCCCCCGTTCCTACTGGGGCCCCTGGGCACCGGCGACATCAAGACCGCCATCCTGCCCATCATCGGCTTTGTGATCGGACTCATCATCTACCTGCCCTTCTGGCGCATGTATGAGGCTCACGAGCTTGAGGTCGAGGCTGCCAACGCGGCCGAGGCGGAGCAGTCCTAACCCCAGCAATCGAGGGAAAGCGACATCGCCCTTCCTTCCCGGCCCTGCAGCGCGTCCCTGATGCTGCGGGGCCGTCCCATAAAGCCCAAGGAGATTGGAGCAAGACATGACAGAGCGCATCCTCAGCATCGGCTTCATTGGCAACGGCAAGGGAGCCAACCGCTACCACATGCCCTTCTCGCAGGCGCTGCCCGAGAAGTTCCGCATCAAGACCGTGTACTCGCCCCACCTGGGCGGACCGTGGCCCGAGATCCCCGGCGTGGAGTACACCAACGACCTCGAGGCCATGCTTGCCGACCCCGAGATCGACATCGTGGAGATAAGTACGCCGCACAGCACCCACTACGCCCTCACCAAGCAGGCCCTCGAGGCAGGCAAGCACGTGGTGTGCGACAAGGCCTTCGTGGGCACGGTCGCCGAGGCCGAGGAGCTCTATGCGCTTGCAGACTCCAAGGGCGTCACCGTGCAGTGCTACCAGAACCGCCGCTTCGACTCTGACTACCTTACCGCCAAGGCGGTTGCCGAGTCAGGCAAGCTCGGCAGGGTGTACGAGGTGGTGACGCACTACGACTACTGGCGAGAGGCCTTCTACCAGATGGCCAACGAGGGTGAGTACAGCAGACTGAACGGCATCGTGTACGGCCACAGCTGCCACTGCGTGGACCAGCTCATCGCATGGTTCGGTGTGCCCGACCGCTGGAACGCCGAGGCGCGCCAGCTGGGCGGCGAGGGACGACCCGACACCTGCTTCGACTTCGACCTCTACTACGACGAGCTGGGCATCAAGGCCACCGCAGCGTCGAGCTACCTGGCTGCCATACAGCGGCCGAGCTTCGAGGTCTATGGTACCCGAGGCACCTTCGTCAAGGTGGAGAAGGACCAGCAGGAGCGTGACCTCAAGAGATTCTACCTGCCTGCCGGCCATCCCGACTTCGGTCTGGACGAGCCCTCGCAGTATGGCATCCTACGCTACTACGACGAGGGCGGTGCCTTCCACGAGGAGCGCGTGGAGACTGTACGCAGCACCTATTCAGGCTTCTACGAGGCCCTCTACGAGACCGTTGCCAATGGTGCTTCGCAGCTCGTGAGGCCCGAGGAGACCATCGCCCAGCTGCGCATCCTTGAGGATGCGACAAAGGAACTGAAGTAGCTTGAAGGCAATCCGCATCACGAGGCTGATGCGCCTCCACAGAGGAGAAGATCATGGCAGAGCAGAACGTCACCGAGATGGAAGCCGCAGAGGCAATGGATGTCATCGTGAGGCAGGAGCGGGAACTGAGGTTTCCGGACCACTTTGGTGCGAAGGAGGCGCTCAGCCTCGGGATTGCCGCGGCGGGTCTGGCGGACGAGTACGACGAGGCATACACCGTCACCATCACCTACGAGGATGGAGGAGAGGTGGCCTTCCAGTGGCTGGGCGAGGGTAAAGGCGCGCGCAACCTCGAGTTTGCCGCAGGCAAGCGCGCGGCGGCACTTGCGTCCGGCCACGCGAGTCCTTGGGCGCAGGCCGACGCGATAGCGAGCGGCAGTTCGCTTGAGGAGGTGTGGGCGAGCGTTTCCGAACTGTGCCCCTCCTGCGGAGCGTTCCCCGTGCGCGTGGGCGACGAGTGGGTAGCCACCATAGCAGTGAGCGGGCTGCACAATGGGCTCGATCACGAGGTCGCGGTGCGCGCCCTCGAGCAGGTGCTGAATAAGACGGTACCTCGCTTCGCCGCTGCCTTGGCCTAAGGCAGCCGGGCCTTTAGGTCTTTGCGCATACCCATGACACCATGTCTACGTGCCGGTTGCGGCACGCGTTCCTTGCGCCACAATGGCATCCGAGACGGGAGCTTGCGGCGAGGCAGGGTCACACGCGGAGCCGCTCCGCGGCTCTCGCGCGCGTGGGATCGACTCACATGGGCGTCAACGCCGCGTTGGCTGAGAGGGGCACCTGTGCCCGACCGACCCTGATCCGGGGAATGCAGAATACCCAAGAGAGTAATGCAGCCGCAGGTAGAGCGGCTGTTTTTATGCGCAGTCCAGCCGATTCTCAAGAATCGGTCCAGCCGGCAAAAGAACGCTCATTTCGAGGGAACGTTGAATCGGCGGACGGTATGCGGGGAGCTGCTTTCTCGAGTCCTTCAACGCTGTAGTGGGTTGCGTGTGAGGTATATGGAGGGGGGGGTGAGCTCTTGTTGGTACGTCCACCAACAAGGCAACCTTATGAATACCAAAGGTTGGCGAAATATTAGCTAGGCCCCGAGCGTGCTCTCTCGCTCTACGATGTCATAGCCGACGGTGATGCGGTCCTCTTCGGGCTCCTCGCCGCGCACCATGGAGAGGAGCGCCTCGACGCCGCACTCGGCCATCTCGTCCTCGTGCCGATCCACCGAGCTGATCGCGGGCACCGCCACCTGCGAGAAGAGCGAGTTGTCCATGCCGACCACCAACACGTCGCGGCCAATCTCAAGCCCGCGTTCGCGCAGCGCCTGGCACGCTCCTAGTGCGATGCGATCGCCAAGGCACACGATGCCGTCCATGCGGTAGCCATCGTCGAGGCACTGTCCCACCAGCTCGGCTGCCTCGACGCGGCTCTCCTTACGGTGTGGTCCCACCAGCACGAGGTTGCGGTCGGGCGTGAGGCCAAACTCGGCGAGAGTCGCGCGCAGGCCCATCCACTCGCCGTCCGAACTCGTCGCGCCGGTAAACACGCTGAGCAGGGCGATACGCCTGCATCCCCTGCGGGCAAGCAGGCGGACGGCGTCGCGTGCCATGGCAGAGAAGTCGTTGCCCACCGACACGGTCCACGGGCGCCTTGCGTGCATTACAGGGTCGACCTCCACCACGGGCAGCCCGTCGGCAACACCCAAGTCGTCCAGGTCGTAGCGGCCGTTGACAAACACGAGGCCGCTCACCTGCCGCTGGGCGAGGCTCTGTAGATTGCGCCGCGCACGCCCAGCGTCATTGCCCGTGTCGCAGACGTAGCAGACGTATCCCGCGTCGTAGAGGTGAGTCTCGACGCGCCTCTCGAGCGCCGAGAAGAAGGGGTTGCTCACGTCCGGGGCGAGGATTCCCACGGTGTGCGTGTCGCCGCGGCTGAGCGTGCGCGCGGCATAGCTCGCCACATAGCCCTCGCGCTGGGCGATCTCCAGCACACGGTCCTTCGTAGCCTGGGATATGGACCCCTTGCCGTTGAGGACCTTTGACACGGTGGCCGTGCTCACGCCCGCGAGCTGAGCTATGTCGTAGATGGAAACCGCTTTCCCAGGCATGACAAACCTCCTTGTTACCTAGTGTTACCTTCTCATATCCGCTGTTTATCCATTGGTTCTACACATAATGTAGTGTAGAAAGAAACCGCTTACCTTACTGCTTGACAGTAACCGCTTAACCTCGTATAAACGTACTAGGTAAACGGTTACCCAACAAGGTAACAAAAAGGGCTACAGCCCCAAAGGAAGGAAAGAGGAGGAATCCCATGTCAGAGGAAGTCGAGTACAAGGAGAGCGCCTTCGACAAGGTGATCGCCAAGATCATGCCCATCGCCGACGTCATGCAGAACAACCTGTACATCAGTGCCATCACGCGCGGCATGATGTCCACCATGCCGGTGCTCATGGCCAGCGCGTTCTTCCAGCTGGTCTACAGCCTGCCCATCCCCGCGTGGACCAACCTCATGGCCAGCCTCGGCGTCACCGGCGTGCTGTCCACGGTGGTTGACATCTGCAACCTCACCGGCCTGTTCATGGTCGTCGCCATCGCCTACAACTTGGGCGGCCGCCTTGGGGTCGACGCGTTCCTGTCCGCCATCATCTCGCTGGTGAGCTTCCTCATCCTCACCCCGATCGACACGGCCGACCTCGGCGGCTGGCAGCCCGACGCGGTCATCAAGACGAGCTACATCGGCGCCCAGGGCATCTTCACGGCCATGATCGTGTCCGTCGTCGCCACGAGCGTGTACGCCTACTTCATCAAGAAGGACATCAAGCTCAATCTGCCCGAGTCCGTCCCCGAATTCGTGTCCAAGAGCTTCGAGGGCGTTCCCGCATCGCTGCTCACCCTCATCCCGTTCGTCTGCCTGCGCGCTGCCTTTGCCGCGACTCCTTGGGGCTCCTTCACGGGCTTCGTCTACACCATGCTCCAGCAGCCCCTCACCACCATGGGCAACACCTTCCCGGCCCATCTCATCGCCACGCTCGTCCTGTGCCTGCTCTGGTGGTGCGGCGTGCACGGCACGCTGGTCTGCCTGGGCGTCCTCTCCGCGGTCATGACCGAGGCAACCATCGCCAACGCCACCGCCGCCGGTGCCGGCCAGCCTGCCCCGTTCCTGCTCTCCATGATGACGTTCTTCCTCGTCAACCAGTTCATGGGTGGCCCCGGATGCCTCTTCGGCCTGTATATCGACCTCGCGTTCTTTACCAAGTCTGAACGCTACAAGGCTCAGGGCAAGATCTCGCTCGTCCCCGGCCTCTTCAACATCATCGAGCCCACGGTCTTCGGCCTGCCCATCGTGCTCAACCCCGTGCTGTTTGCCCCGTTCGTCATCGTGCCGGTCATCGTGTACGCCGCCTACTACCTGCTCGCCTCTGCCGGCATCATCGGCGTGCCTGTGGTGAACCTCACCGCCATGGTGCTGCCCGGCCCCATCGCCGGCTTCATCCTGGGCGGCGGCCTCGGACTAGGCTTCTTCGTCCTCGCCGCCATGGCCTTCTCGGTCGTCGCGTACCCCCCCCTTCGTCAAGGCGCTTGACCGCCAGGCGCTCAAGGAGGAGCAGGCCGCAGCCGAGGCAATCGAGGCCTAAGCTACCTCGTCAGCTTCTTCAAGGAGGGCTCATGCCCGGCGTGAGCCCTCCCATGAGGAACCTGAGTAGACCTCAAGAAACCAGAACGCGTCAGAAGGAAAGGAAGCAACCATGTCCAACGTCCCCCGCCTCATCTCCGCCACCGGCTCCCAGATCCAGCAGTTCGGCCCCATGGACCTCAAGCAGTCCATCCTCAAGAGCGAGGGACGCGTCATCTGCGGCCAGCACCTGCTCTTTGCTGACCGCGGCCTGGTGCGCGGCGTCACTAACTCCGAGCTCATGTTTGCCTTTGGCGCCGACATGGTCATGCTCAACACCATCGACCTTGACAACATGGACAACAACCCCGGCCTGCAGGGCAAGTCCATCGCCGAGCTCAAGGCCCTCTGCCGCAGGCCCATCGGCGTCTACCTGGGTTGCCCTGGCGCCGAGGCCGAGAACGAGCACCTCTACGCCATGGACGGCATGCTCGCCACGCCCGAGCACGTGGCCAAGGCCATCGAGATGGGCGCCGACTTCATCGTGCTGGGCGGCAACCCCGGTAGCGGCACCCGCATCGCCGACACGCTGGCCGCCACCAAGCGCATCAAGGACGAGTTCGGCGACCGCGTGTTCCTGTGGGCCGGCAAGTGGGAGGACGGCATCACCGAGCCGGTGCTGGGCGACCCGCTGGCCAAGGCGATGGGCCGCGACGACAAGGAGATCGTCCGCCAGTTCATCGATGCCGGTGCCGACTGCATCGACCTGCCCGCACCGGGCACGCGCAGCGGTATCACCGTGGAGGACCTGCGCGAGCTCACGACCTTCGCCCACGCCTACAAGCCCGGCACGCTGGTCATGAGCTTCCTCAACAGTTCCGTCGAGTGCGCCGACGAGGACACCATCCGCCAGGTCACCATCCTCATGAAGCAGACCGGCGCCGACATCCTCTGCATTGGCGACGGTGGCTTCGGCGGCGGCTCGCGTCCGGAGAACGTGCACCAGATGAGCGTGACCGCAAAGGGCCTGCACTACACCTACTTCCGCATGGCGAGCGTCAACCGATAGCCCTTCCTTTCCCCGCCCCGCCGTTCCCTTGCGGCGGGGCGGCCTTCCCTTTATCTCGCTGGATGGAGGCTCCCATGAGCATTCTCACTGTTGATGCGGGCGGAAGCTCGCTCAAGTACGCCCTCTGAGACGATGCTATGCAGCTAAGCTGCCATGGCAAGGTTCCCAATACGTTCTCGTCCCAAGCGGACTTCGTGGAGGCGATTGCGTCGCTGTGCGAGGCGAATCGTGACGAGGTCACAGGCATAGCGCTCAGCTACTGCGGCGAGCTCGACCCCTCGACCGGCATGGTGTTCAACGGCGGGAGCTATGGCTTCAACACCGGCACCAACCTCAAGCAGGCGATCGTTGAGCGCTGCAGCGTTCCGGTGGAGATAGAGTCTGACGGTAACTGCGCCGCGCTTGCCGAGGTGCGTCGTGGCAACCTGCGCGGACATGACGACTCGGTGACGCTCGTGCTGGGCACGGGAGTGGCCTGCTCCATCGTGCTGGGAGACAAGCTCTGGCACGGGTCGCACTTCTTCTCCGGCGCCGTCTCGTTTGCTGCCACCGACCTCCGTGCTGACTTCGGCTGGGGCAACGTGTGCGCCGCCGCGTGCGGAGCCAACGGCCTTACGGGCATCTACGAGCGCCTGGCGGGGGTGGAGCGCGGCTCCGTTGGCGGGTTCGCGCTCTTCGAGCTCGTGGGCAAGGGTGACGAGCTCGCTCAGCGGGCCCTCGACGAGTTCTGCGGCAACGTCGCACGGCTCGTCGCCAACCTGCAGCTGGTGCTGGACGTGCCCGCCTTCGCGATCGGCGGCGGCGTGAGCGCGCAGCCGGCGCTTCGTGAGGGCATCCTGCGCGCGGTGGAACGCGTGTGGGAAAGCCAGCCCATGCACGTGGCGCATGTGCCCATGCCCGAGGTCGTCTTCTGTGCGCTGGGCAACGACTCCAACCTTATTGGTGCTGCGTGCCACTTTGTGGAGAGCGCGGCTGATCTGATTGCGTAGCCGGTGGTGGGGGAGTCGCCCCTCGCGTGAAGGACGTGGACTGAGAAGGGAATGGGCCGCACATGGATGCTGCATACGAGAAGATGAAGAATAACCTGAAGGCGCTCGCCGAGCAGCAGGAAAGGGCTGCGGCCGAGTCGCCGGACACCGACGAGATCGTTGGCCTGCCGCTTTCGGGTCGCTCCGTGAGCGTCGCACTCTACCGGGCGGATCCTCAGGCTCCCGTGGTCTTCGCCTGCTATGGCGGCGGGTTCGTCATGGGGACCTACGTGCTCGACGCCCCGCTCTGGCGGGAGATGGGCAGGCGCATGGGGGTGACGGTCGTCTCCATAGCGTATCGGCTCGCGCCAGAGCATCCCTTCCCTTCGGCGCTGCACGACGTGTACGACGTCATCGCCTACGCCGGCGAGCATGCGGACGAGCTCGGAATCTGCATGAACGACGTGTCGGTGTGCGGCAACAGCGCCGGCGGCAACCTGGCGGCTGCCGTGTGCCTGTTTGATGCCCAGCGAGGCGGCAAGCTGGGCATTCGCAGACAGTTCCTCAACTATCCCTTCCTCGACCTGGTGACCAGCCCCGCAAGCAAGGGACACGCTATCTCCGAGCGTGCGGTGTACGAGGTGTTCCGCGGAGAGTACTGCGCCGCTTCTCAGGCTGCGGACCCCTTGGTCTCGCCAATCTATGCGGACGAGGAGCTGCTGTCGCTTGTGCCGCCAGCCTTCATAGCCGTCGCGGAGCGCGACCCGCTCATGGCGGAGGACTCACGCTACGCATGCCGGCTGCGCGCCGCGGGCGTCCCTGTCAAGTTCATGATGGCCTTCGACATGGCGCACGGGTATCTGGAGGCGGCGTTCCAGCCCGAGACGCCATACATGGACGATACCTCTCGGGAGCAGCTGCGCGACGGCACCATGCGCGCATGCGCCTTGGAGACGATTGACTTCATGGCGGCGGGGCTTGGACTCTCGCGCTGATAGAGCTTGCATTACCTGCGCTCGCGCGACTACGATGTGAGCGTCGGTTCGGTCGGCAGGCTCGAGCTCGATTTCCTTGCGCGGCGCGTGGGCGACTCCTATGCGTACGTGCAGGTATCGATGTCCGTCGTGGACCCGGGCGTCGAGGAGCGCGAGTACCGGCCGTTCAGGAACGTGCGGGATAGCTGGCCCTGCTACCTGCTCACGCTCGACCCGCTGCCCGAGGGGAAGGACGGTGTGAGGCACCTCAACCTCATGGAGATGATGGCTCGGGGTGATGGCCTGGGGTGAGGCATACGGCGGCGTTTCCCCGCTGTGAGACGATTGAGGTGACTGGTTGACATCCTCTTTGGGGTAATGCCAAGCGAGAGCGCAAGGATTGGTCCTCTGAGCTCTCGAATTAAGTGTCTCTGCGCTACTTCTGCCTCTGCCGCCCGCGCGCCCCGCTATGCCAGGTGCCTCCCCAGGAACTCCTCGATCACGTCCCAGGGGATGACGTCGACGTCGTCGTAGAGGTCGATGTGCACGGCGCCCGGGACCACGTGGTACTCCTTGTTGTCGCCCCTCATGCGCGCGAACGCGTCGTCGCTGTAGAACTTGTTGTGCGCGTCCTCGCCGTGGACGAGGAGCACGGCGCTGTCCAGCTCGTCGAGGTAGTGCAGGATCGGGGCGTTGATGAACGACAGCGGGTAGGTGACGGTGGAGCCGCCGTTGGAGTTGAGGCTGCGCTCGTGGTAGCCGCGCTCGGTGGTGTAGTACCTCACGGAGTTCTTCACCATGTCGGGCGCGGAGTCGGGGACCTCGCTCGGCACGCCGCCGTCGTGGGCGGGCTCGCCTGAGGCGGCGTCGGCCGTGTGCTGTGCGGCGCACCTGGCGCGGAGCTCGTCGCGCGCCTCCTTGCTGTCGGCCTCCCCGACGTTGCCGTTCGCGTTCATCCTCGAGATGTCGTACATGGTGGAGGTGACCGTGGCCCTCACGCGCGGGTCGATGATCGCGGCGTTGAGCGCGAAGCCGCCGTAGCCGCATATGCTGATGATGCCGATGCGGCCCGGGTCCACGTCGTCGCGCGTGGTGAGGTAGTCGACGGCCGCGCCGTAGTCCTCGGTCGCGATGTCCGGGCTCGCGACGTCGCGCGAAGATCTCTAGGCCTCGGCGGTGGGGCGGACGACGATGTCGCTCACGTCCACGCTGTCGGGCTGGCCCACGGCGCAGAGCACGGCGTCCGCGATGGCACCGGCGGGTATCGCCTCGGCCGCGTAGGCCTTCCTTGCGGCCTCCTTGCCCGGGCCCTCGGCGGCGCTGTTCAGCAGCTCCGTCGCGATCTTGCCGGGGTAGATGATGGTGGTGCGGATGTTGGTCCCCTCCGTCACGGACTCGGTGCGGAAGGACGAGAGCATCGCGCGCACGAAGTGCTTGGTGCCGCAGTAGACGGCGTTGAACGGCACGAGCGTGGTGCCGGCGACCGACGAGGTCGCGATGATGTGGCCGCGCCTCTGCCCCGTGAAGTCGGGCAGGACGGCCGCCATGGCGTTGAGCACGCCCTTGACGTTGACGTCCACCTGCGCCATCCAGCCCGTATAGTCCATGGCGCTCATGGGGCCGGCCGGCATGATGCCCGCGTTGGCGAACAGCACGTCCACGCGGCCGAAGCGCTCCTTGGCGAGCGCGACGAGGGCCTGCATGTCCTCGAGCTTGGAGACGTCGCTTGCCAGGTAGGCGGCATTGTCTTCACCGAGCTCGGCGGCGCGCGCCGCCAGGCGGTCCTCGCGCCGGGCGGAGAGCACGACCCTGGCGCCCTCGGCCACGAGCGACCTCGCGGTCTGCTCGCCGATGCCCGAGCTCGCGCCGGTGATGATGACGACCTTGCCCTCGACGTTGTTCATGGTGGTTGCCTCCCTTGTCCTGCTTCCTGTCGGTCTGATCCCATTCTCGCAGCTCGGGGGCGGCATGTACAATGCGCGGATTGCCTCTCTCCATGCGTCGGACGCATAGCGCTGGCGATCCCGATGGCCCCGCGGCCGAGACCGAGGCGCACGACCCGACCCCATGGCCGGCTCCCGAGGCGCCTCGCGGCGCGGCCCGAGCTCGCGCGCTCCATGCTGCCATTGTGGGCTCACGCTCCGTTGGGTTTTCGCGTTCACCCATGACGCGATGTCATGGGTGCCGGTTTCGGCGTGCGCCCCTTGCGCTGCAATGGCATCCGAGACGGGAGATTGCGGCGAGGCAGCATCACACGCGGAGCCGCTCCGCGGCTCTCGCGCGCGTAAGGTTGACGCCCATGGGTGTCAACGCCGCGTTGGCTGAGAGGGTCACCTGTGCCCGACCGACCCTGATCTGGGTAATGACCATGACCCATGAATGTAATGATGGCGGTCCCTGAGCTGCCGTTTTCTTATGCGGTCCACTAAAGTGCACGGAGGGTGGTCCACGAGGCCAAAGGGCAGTGCACGAGGCCGTCTGGACAGGACGTCGAATCGGCGAACGGACAAGAAGCGACTCGGGCGTAACTCGTTTTCACTGGACGGATCATACACCTACGTTATTTTTCGTATATCTATGAAAAATAACGTAGGTGTATGATACTCGCAAGAAGAATGAAAGGAGAGGGGGGCAGTGTGGACGAGAGGGCACTTAATGATGCGATCGAGCTGGTCCTTCTGCACAGGTGCGAGACCCAGAGCATAGAGGTGAAGGCCGCGCGTGGGGGCACGCCGCGCCTCTACGACACCCTGTCCAGCTTCTCGAATCAGGCGGACGGGGGCATCGTCATCTTCGGAATCGACGAGGATGCAGGCTACGAGGTCTGCGGCGTGTTCGACCCTCAGCGCCTGCAAAAGGACGTCGCCGAGCAGTGCAAAGAGATGCAGCCCGAGCTTCACCCATCCTTCGCGACGACGGTCTGGAAGGGAGCGGTCCTCGTGGGGGCGTTCTTCGAGGGACTGCCCGCTGGGATGCGTCCGGCCTACCGAAAGACGGCGGGAATCTCGAAGGGCTCCTATGTGCGGGTTGGGGACCAGGACCTCCATATGACCCAGGCGGAGCTCTATTCCATCGAGTCGTTCAAGGATGGCGTGCGCAGCGACGTGAGCGTGAGCCCGCAGGCGGCTCACGAGATGATGGACGAGGAGCGCGTCAACGCCTTCGTAAGGGACGCGAAGGAGGGTCGCCCCAGGTTGTCGCATAGGGACGCCAACGAGGTCCTGTCGCTCACGGGCGCGGAGCGCGGGGGCGTCCCGACGCTGGCCGGCCTCATGTGCCTCGGTGACTACCCCCAGCAGGTGTATCCCAACCTGTGCATGACGGCTGTGGCCGTGGCTGGAACCGAGATCACGCAGTCCGAGGACGGGACCCGCTTCCTTGACTCCAAGCGCCTGGAGGGAACCGTCGACCAGATTATCGAGGACGCGATGGCGTTCGTCCGTAGGAACACGAGGACGAAGGTCGTCGTCGAGGGGGGCAGGAGGCGAGACATTCCCGAGTACCCGGAGAACGCCGTAAGGGAGGTGGTCACCAACTCGCTCATGCACCGCGACTACGGCCCCTACAGTGATGGCACCCCCTGCCGGCTCGCCATCTACTCCGACCGGCTCGAGTGCTGGAACCCCGGCGGGATCTATGGCGGTCAGAGCGTCGACGACCTCGGCCACGAGAACATGCCGACGAGGAACCCCACGCTCGTGTCCCTGCTCGAGATCATGAGGGTCGCGGAGAACCGACACTCGGGGATTCCCGTCATACGCGACGAGATGCGAAGGGCCGGCCTGAGGCAACCGGTGTTCGTCGACTCGAGGGATACGTTCACGGTAAGGCTCTACAACCTTCCCGAGGGGCGCCACGAGTCCATCGGCGGGATGGAAGAGCTGTCTAGGGAGGCGCTCATCGCATTCTGCGACGTGCCGCGAAGCAGGCAGGAAGTGGCGGACCACTTCGGCGTCAACGTGAGCTATGTCGCGCATGCGTACCTGAACCCCCTCGCGGACGGGGGCGAGCTCGTCCGAACGCTGCCAGACAGGCCTCGTAGCACGAACCTGCGGTTCGTCGCGAGGAGGCGCCAGCAGTAACTGAAGACGTCTTCGAAGAGGGGCGAACGCCCTTCGGGCTTGCACCTGCCGTGAGCATGGACGTTCAAGCTTGTGGAGAACTCGTGACTCGGCTCTTTAGGGCCGCCTAGGGCCACTTGCCGTGCGTCGTGGCGTGACGCCCGCATCCGAATGAGGCAATATCGTTTCTGACATGCACGTAGGACTGTAATCGAAAGGATGAGTGCTACCATAACAACTAGATAGGGGAGCTGGCGCACGCCGGCTGAGATTGGGCCCATCGCGGCCCTGACCCTCAAACCTGATCTGGGTAATGACAATGACCCATAAATGTAATGACGGCGGCCCCTGAGCTGCCGTTTTCTTATGCGGTCCACTAAAGTGCACGGAGGGCAGTCCACGAGGTCAAAGGGCAGTGCACGAGGCCGTCTGGACTGGATGCCGAATCGGCGAACGGTTGCACCCAGTAACACCGTCAAATCAATGCGACAGACTTCATGCTTGATGTCGCGACATGATGGCTGGTATACTGCTGGCGACACGGTGTCGCATCAATGTCGCGACACTGTCGCACACGACACGAGGGGGCGCCATGGACAAGCGGGAGCTTGCGGCTCACATCAGGTCCGGGGAAGGCATATCCACCGAGTTCAAGCGCTGCGGCAACCGACCGGAGAGGGACTTCTTCGAGACGGTGTGCTCGTTCGCGAACCGCCAAGGGGGCAACATTTTCCTCGGGGTGGAGGATGATGGCGCCATTAGCGGCGTGCCCAAGGCTTCCGCGCTGGGCGTCAAGCGCAACATCGCCAACGTCCTCAACGACCCCAACCTGGTCCGCCCCTCGCCGCTCGTCGAGGTGGAGGATGTTGACTGCGACGGAAAGCTGGTCATCCGCGTGTGGGTGCCCATGGGGCCTGCCGTGTACAGCTACAAGGGCACCGTGTACGATCGCCTCGCAGACACGGACGTGAGCATAAAGGGCGTCGACCAGATCTCGCTCATGTACCTGCGCAAGCAGAACATCTTCTCCGAGCGCAGGATATACCGCTACGTCGGTATGGGGGACCTGCGCCTCGACCTTGTCGCCCGCATGAGGCAGATGGCCATCGCGAGGAAGCCCGACCACCTGTGGGGCTCGCTCGACGACGCCCAGATGCTGCGCAGTGCCAAGCTCTACGCCAAGGATAGGAGCACCGGGGAGGAGGGGTTCACCCTGGCCGCTGTGCTCCTCCTGGGCGACGACGACGTGATTGGCGACGTGTGCCCCGCGTACAAGACCGACGCTGTGTTCCGGATGGGCGACACGGATCGCTACGACGACAGGCTCGTGGTGCGGACCAACCTCATCGAGTCCTACGACCTCCTGTCGGAGTTCGCGAGGAAGCACCTGCCTGACAGGTTCGTGCTCGACGGTGACGTACGTAAGAGTGCGCGCGACATCATCGTGCGTGAGCTCGTGTCGAACTTGCTCATCCACCGTGAGTTCATGAGTCCGTTCCCCGCGACGCTCGTCATCGACTCCGGAGGAATCAGGACCGAGAACGCGAGCAGGGCGCTCTACGAAGGGAGAATCACCCTCTCGGACTTCAACCCCATGCCGAAGAACCCCACCATCGCCGACGTGTACGCGCACATCGGGCGCGCCGAGGAGCTCGGCAGCGGCATGCGCAACCTCGACAAGTTCTCTCGCCTCTACAGCGGGCGCGTCGCCACGCTGGAGGACGGCGACGTGTTCCGCGCGAGCGTGCCGGTCGCCTGGTCGGCGGCCGGGTCAGGCCGCGACGAGGTCAGTGGCCTCGTCGCGTCGATCATCGAGCGGGACGGGTCCCTTGCCGCATCCGAGCTTGCCAAGGCGGGTGGCGTGTCGGTGAGGACGGCCCAGCGCTGGATTAGGAGGCTGACGGAGGGTGGGGAGCTCAAAGTGAGCTCGCGCGACCCACACCGGTACGTCCTGCATGACACTGGCCAGGATAACGATGCGACATAGTGTCACATGCATGTCGCGACACTGTCGTATGACTGGTTTGGGAGACGGAGCCCCTTCGGGCAAGGTGGCTGCATGATTACTCAGAATGGACCTATACGAACGAGTGCCACGGGCGAGGAGCTGTGGTCTCACGGGACCTCTGCCTTCCCCTGCGGATGCTACCAGACCGACCTCCATGCGGATGAGGTTCCCTGGCACTGGCATGCCGAGTACGAGTTTGGCTTGTGCATCGAAGGGCTCATCGACTACCGCGCGGGTGGCGAACGGTTGCTACTACGCGCAGGCGACGCGGTCTTCGTCAACGGTGGGGTCCCTCATACTGAGGCACCTGTGACTGGCTTTGAAGGGCCCTGCGTGGAGGGCAGCCTCGTCTGTCGGCCGTCCATGCTCTATGGCACCGAGCGGAGTTCGATCTACCTCGAATACTTCAGGCGTCTTGCGGAGCCGACCGCTCCCCAAGTGGTGCATCTGTCTTCTGCCGGTGAGCTCTGGCAGCGTGATGCTGCCGCTGCGGCACACAAAGCGCATGCCGCCGTCGCTGCCGACGAGCGGTATGCGGATGTGACAGCACGTGATCTGCTCACGCATGTGTGCCTTGCGGTGCTCGAGCACGCGGATGCGAGGCCAGAGGCGCATCGCACGACGGAGCGCAGCCTAGGGCGGGTACAGGCCATGCTCTCATTCATCGAGGAGCACTATGCTGAGCCCGTTGGGGCCAAAGAGATTGCGGCAGCGGCGAGCGTGAGCCCGCGCGAGGCCCAGAGGGCGTTCCAGCAGGCTATCGGTGAGTCTCCCATGTCGTATCTCAACAACTGGAGATTGTACGAGGCCTCGCGTCTACTGCGCACCACCGATGAACCCGTGTCAGCCATTGCGCATATAGTTGGCTTCTCGAGCCACAGCCACTTTGCGCGGAGGTTCCGCGAGCGCTACGGTCACACGCCCGCCGAGCATCGCAATCGCTGAGCGGGAGTGCGCCCATGGGGTGCTCAGGCCCATGGGCGCTGAGAGAAAGGGCTACCTAGGGCAGGCCTACGCCACAAGCTCCGGTACCAGGCGTTCGAGCGCATCGGCGATGCCGTCGCTGTTGTTGTCGCCCGTCACGTAGTCGGCCTCGGCCTTGACCTCGTCCACGGCGTTGCCCATGGCCACGCCGATCTGTGCCCACTTGATCATCGTGAGGTCGTTCTGCGCATCACCGAAGCTCATGACCTCGGAGCGGTCGATGCCCAGCACGGCGAAGGTGTCCTTGAGCGCGCGCACCTTGTCTACTCCGAGCGGCGTGAACTCGAAGTACACCGGAGAGGTGAACATGGCCGTGAGCTCGCCCTCGAAGGGCGCCGCCATCTCCTGCCAATGCTCCTGCAGGTAGTCGGGGTCGCCGGCGTTGAGGATCTTGTTGACGGGCCAGGCGCAGAACTCCGCAAGGTCGCGCTTCTCGCAGAGCAGGTAGTTGTTGGAGTGGCCCTCGTACTGGATGATGAGGCGACGCCCGCCCTCGCCGTCGGGCACGGTGAAGAAGCAGTCGTTGACGTACATGTACTCGCCGTGGTCCACCACGGGAGCCACCTCGAACTTCTTCATGTGCTCCAGCACGCGGCGGGTCTGCTCAGCCGTGAGCGCCTGCTCGAAGTAGACCTGGCCGGTCTCGCAGTTGAGCGACTTGGCTCCGTTGTAGCACACGAGCACGCCGCCATGGTGCGCGAGGTCGAGGTCGGCCGCGTAGGTGGAGAGGCCCGTGGCCGTGCGGCCGGAGGCGAGCACCAGCACCACGCCCTTCTCCTGGCACTTGAGCAGGGCCTCGCGTGTGCGTGGGGTGATGACCTTGTCGTCGTTGGTGAGCGTGCCGTCGATGTCGAGCAGTATCGCCTTGATATGTGCCATGAGAGCCTCCCTCTTCCGCTGCTGAAACTGAGGCAAGGATACCGAGCGTTGGCAAACGTTGGATTCTACCTGTCGCTTTCGTGATAGCGACTGTCGCTATGAGGAAAAGCGTGGGTACGCTTGCCTGCGAGAATGAAGTTGGATGCCTTTGTCTACCGGGGAGGAGTTCGATATGAGGATTGAGCACGTGGCACTGTGGGCGTATGACCTGGAGCGGGCGAGGACATGGTGGGAAACCTACTTCGATGCTGCGGCGGGAGACGAGTATGTGAATGCCGCGGGCTTACACTCGTACTTCCTCACGTTTCCGGATGGTGGGGCAAGGCTAGAGCTCATGTGGGATGGGGCTCAGCTGCCCAACGAGGAAGGCCGGCCTCATGACGGCTATGGCCACGTGGCGGTTTCGGTGGGCTCGCCGGAGGCGGTCGATGCACTGACGGCACGTCTCGTTGCCGACGGCTTTCGCTGTCCGAGCGGCCCGCGCACCACGGGAGATGGCTACTACGAGAGCTGCGTGCTTGACGCCGAGGGCAACCGCGTGGAGATTACGGTGTAGGAAGACGTGTCGGAGAGCGTCGCCTCTCCGTGCCTGGGCGGTGTGCATCAATACGTCAGCAATGGGGGGTGGCTATGGCAAGCGAGAATGGGCTGGTCGAGGCGCTGCGTTCGTGGATCCTTGTGCAAGAGGTCTCGGGCTATGCGCTATCGAGCACGGGCGATGGGCAGGTTCGTCTGGAGGACGCAGCCCACACTGGTGAGGTGAACTTCTACGAGCTCGAGCTCGACGCGACGGTGGTTGAGATGCGCATCGTCCGCCAGGTGGACGACGAGAACGTCTTCTTCCTGCATTTCATGCTCGACGACCTCGTGCGTGCTCAGGAGCTCTTTGGCGAGATGGCGGGCGCCCTCGCGGAGCTTTCGTCGGGGCGCAAGGTGCGCGTGCTCCTCTCGTGCACCTGCGGCATCACCACTACGATGTTTGCGCACAAGATGGGGGAGCTTTCGGATGCGTTCGGTCTAGGATACGAGGTCTGTGCCAAGCCCCTCGACCAGGCGATTCTCGCACAGGAGTCCTTCGACGCCGTGATGCTTGCCCCGCAGGTCGCCTTCGAGCGCAACCGCGTTGCGGCTGCCTATCCCGGTGCCGTCGTGTTCGAGATTCCCGCTCGCATCTTCGGCAGCTATGATGCCGCCGGTGCTGTGCGTCTGCTGAGCAACGCCCTCGACGGGCACAACCGCGGCGTCGAGGGAGAGCGCGACCAGTCGACGATGCCCCAGGACCTTGCCTGGCCGGGACGCATCATGGTGGTGACGGCTGTGCTTGGCTCGCGTCAGTCGACCTTCGAGTATCGGGTGATCGAGCGCGGGGAGACGGTGCTTGCAGGAAAGACTGCCAAGCGCGTCTTCGACTTCCGCGACGTGGAGGACCTGCTGGCGGGCGTGCGCCTGCAGGGCATCGACGTGGGGAGGCTTGATGCCATAGGCATCGCGGTGCCGGGCATCGTGGGGGAGGGGTCGGTCGTGCTTCCCTCGCTGGGCCTCGAGGACCGCGACCTGGGTGCACGCATCAGCAGGGCATACGACGTCCCGGTCTTTCTCGACAACGACGCCAATGCCGCAGCGGTTGGGTGCTCGTACCTGCAGTCCTCCTATGGGAGCATCACCTACCACCGCGAGAGCTTTGGCCACGAGGTGGGCGGCCAGGGGATGGTCGAGGACCGCAGGCTCATCCGCGGCAAGCACAGCTTCGCCGGAGAGCTTAATCACCTGCTGGGTGTGATGCGTTTCTCGACAGACCCCGCGGACCTCGCTTGGACCGAGGACGGCATGTACGAGCTGGTCAGCCGATGGCTGTTGGTCAACGTGGTGGAGCACGCGCCCGATGCCATCTATGTGGACGCCTGGCCCGTCACCGACATGGACCGCCTGCGTGGCATGCTGACGCCGCACGTGGACGAACAGTACCTGCCCGACCTGCTCCCCGCCCCGGACTTCACCGAGGCGACGCTCCTCGGCGAGCTCGCCCTGTGTATTCAGCATCTTCGGCAATAACAAGCCCAGGAATTGCATTGTCGCTTTTAGGCTAGATGTTGACGCTGCGGCGATAGGAAGATTGTCTCAGGAATGGAGGCGCGTAAGATTCTCGTCCGCGTCCACCACGTTCAAGACGCTCTGCATGAGCACGTCGACGGCGCTCCCCACCCAGGGGAGCGCCCTGTGGGGCAGGAGCTGCTCGCCCAGCGGCGTGAGCGTGAGGCCAGG
>JAFUBJ010000061.1 GCA_017460265.1 Atopobiaceae bacterium
AGGTGTAGATGGTGGTGAGCATCGCCTCGTAGCGCGTGTTGACGACGTCGAAGAGCGTCATCACGGACCAGGGGGAGGCGGACTCCTTCCCCAGGTCGTCGAGCACGAGCACCTCGCACCTGAGGTAGCGCGCGAGCTCCTCCTTCGATGAGGATCTCGAGTCGAAGGTCTCCTTCATGTTGGACAGGATCTCTATGGCGGAAGACATCACCACCGTCCGCCCCATGAGGGATAGCTCGCGTGCAACCGCAGAAGCGTTGGACGACTTCCAGGTGCCGACCTTGCCGTGGATGTAGAGGCCGATTCCGTGGCCCGCCGGGTAGGACGCGACGTAGGCGGCGCATGTGGCGTCCGTCAGCTCCGCGTCGATGAAGCGCGGCTTGATCCCCACGCGCTCGAGCCTCTTCCTCCGCTCCTCCTCCTGCTCAGCCCTCTCGAGGGCCAGCCTCCGCGCCTCCTGGGCAACCTCCCCCTCGCACCCGCACGCCTCGTGCGACCCCCACAGCATCTTGCCCCCGACGCTGATGCCCCGCCTCTCGAGCGGCTTGCCGCAGTGTGGGCAGGGGGTCGGGCCTGGGGCGTCCGGCTTCCGGCCGAGCTCCCTCGCCTCGTCGGGGGCGAGCATCTCGGGCTGGCCATCGCGCGCGCGTTCCTTTCCTATCACCATCTGTCCTATCTCCTTTCCTATTGGGTGACACGGTGTCAGGGGTGGGCATGACACCGTGTCATGCGTGCCGGGATTCCGGGGTGACATGGCGTCATGGGTCGAACAGCGTGGGCGGGTAGCGCTCGGCGACCTTCCTCATGGCGGCCTCGACCGGCCCGCGCAGGATCTCGTATCGCTTTGTGATGCGGCCGTTCGACAGGGCGTGCTCCCCGGCCTCCATTACGAGCCCCTTCGCCTCGAGCCCCTTGAACGCCCGGTGGACCTGCCTCTCGCTGATTCCGAGGAACTCGGCGGTCCCGCGCTTGCTCTCCCAGAACTCGCCGCCCGTCTGCTTGTAGAAGCTGAACACGCGGGCGTACACGAGGAGCTCAGTCCCGAGGAGCCCCATCCCCTCGGTCATGAACCGGTAGACCTTCACGAACTCTGCGGCCTTCCTACTTCCGCGCGCCATCGCGTTGCTTGGCCTTCTCGTCATGCAGCAGCACTGTGTTGCGCATGACCCATGCGCGCAGGTCGTCCCTGTGTATGAACGCGCCACGCGTCTTGCCCTCGAAGCATCTGAAGGGCATGGGGTCCTCGTCCCTGTCGATGTATGCGCGTATGCGCTTGTCGCTCACGTTGAGGAGCGATGCTGTCTCGAGGATGGTGAAGTACTCGTCCGCGATCGCCCAGATGCGGACCGATGGCGAGGATGCCCTCCTTCCTCCAGGCTTGGCACCTTCGCTCCCGTTTGCGTCGTTTCTGCCTTTGTCGTTCACGTTCATGGCTGCTCTGCCCTCACCTTCGGCGGGTCCGATCAGCCTCCGAAGCTCGATGTCCTCCCTGCTGCCAGCCTGGTGCGATTCAGCTTCGTTGGCTGGTCGGTCTTGACATGGGGTTCCAAGCCGTTGCCGAGAGGACCTGGCGGCGGTCATGACGTCACCGCGATTCCCTGCGTGAGCACCTCGTCGAGGGCCCGCTTGCTGACGCGGATGTAGCGGCCTATGCGTGTGTGCGGAATCACCCCCTGGCCTACCAGGCGGTACACGGTCCTGCGAGAGATGTGGACGTAGAGCTCTATCGAGCGGACATCGAGAAAGACGTCGGTGCCCGCCGCCTCCGCGGCGGCGATGCGCCCGAGCCTCTCGTAGTCGGCTTCGTTTTGTGGGGAGAAGCGGTCCTCCTCGTGGAAGGGGGATGCCTCTCCCGTGCATGCGAACTCGTATCTCTGGTGGCCCATGGGCGCCTCCGTCACTCAGGTGGACAGCAGTGCGCCTACGGCCTCGCTCGTGGTCACGTGGACGCGCTGACGAGGCACTTATAGGGCTTGTGGGAACAGGGCGCCGCCCGGCCGCACTCTCGAAACGGCTGCGGGCGGCTGCTGGCGGAAGCATCACCAATCCACCACATAACAGTGGCTGGCGCCCTGACCTTCTGGCCGTGTTGGCATGCAGACATTCGGGGCCGGCATGACAAGCCGTCCCCGCCGACAAGGAGGAGCATGGTGGGTGGCAGCGAGTCATCTCGGAGCTCCCCGTCCCGCCTCTGATGGCGTCATGCGACAAGCCCAGGAATGATTCACCTGGTCCCCGTTAAGGGATTCACCTTGTAAGGATAGGGTGGGGGCAAGACACTAATTCCGCCTGGTGCCCACGCGCATGCGCATGGTGCCGCTAGAGGAACCTGCTTGCGTCTGACTTGCGGATGACGATGGTTCGCCCGATGCGCTGGCACGGCAGCCTGCCGCTCTCGACCATCCTGTAGATCGCCCGCCGGGGCTTGTGCAGGTACATCTCGACCGCGCGGACGTCGAGCCAGATGTCGTCGTCGGGCCTGTCGGACGCGATGAGCGCGAGACGGTCGTGGTCTGCCATGCAGCGGGGTTCGAACGTTCTCGTCGGCGCGCCAGTGGGTGGTGCCTCCCTCTTCATGTGCCGTCCCGCCTCCTCCTTGCCCGCAATGACATGTGTATAGGCAAAAGGGAGGTGAAAAGTGGCGCCACGCGACTCCCGAGACGGCCCGAGGCGGCTGCTGGCGGAAGCGCCATGAGAAGGACACAACGCCCGAATTCTTCCGGTCAAGGTGGTTTTGGCATTTGTCCAGCTAAGGCACCGCGTTTCGGTCAAAGTGCCTCATCTTCCGGTCAGAAAAGTCTCTAGAAAACGAAAGAGGTCAGAAGCACTAGGCTTCTGACCTGCGATTTCGTGGTCGGGACGACTGGATTCGAACCAGCGGCCTCACGGTCCCGAACCGTGCGCGCTACCAAACTGCGCCACGTCCCGATGGTGCCCTATGTTACCACTCCGGGAGGCACATCCCGGTGTCTCCAAACGACCGTCTGCGAACCCGCATCAGCCGTCCGTCGACATCACGCAAACCGGGTGAGTGGTGCTTTTCAGAGCCAAAACCTTCGGTCTTTCCGGTCAATTCCCGGTCAAACTTCCGGTCAAGCCGATTCGCAAGGAGAATATGCAAGCCATCTACCTGCATCTTCTCGAAACCACGAAACGGTAATGAACCACCGTTCCCTAGCTCCCGAACCGTGCGCGCTACCAAACTGCGCCACGTCCCGATGCAAGGGTACATTCTAGCAAAATCAGAGCTATAAACAAGTGAGAATGTGGACAAGATTGAAAGCGTCCCGTGCGGCAAAGGGGCTACCCCCAAACCGCACGGGACGCCCTAGAAGGGGGAATATCATGACCACAGCAGCAGACCTTGCCTGGTGGCAAAAGACCATCGCCTATGAGGTGTATCCCAAGAGCTTCCTCGACACGCGCGGCCAGGGTACCGGTACCATCGCCGGCATCACGGCCAGGCTCGACTACCTGGCCTCGCTGGGGGTGGGCGCCATCTGGATTACGCCCTGCTACAAGAGCCCCATGGTGGACAACGGCTACGACGTTGAGGACTACTACAACATCGACCCGTCCTTTGGCACCATGGCCGACATGGACGAGCTCATCGCGCGTGGTCGCGAGAAGGGCATTCGCCTGGTGATGGACCTGGTGTTCAACCACACGTCCGAGGCGTGCCAGTGGTTCGTGGAATCCCGCAAGGACCGAACCAACTCCTACGCAGACTGGTACATCTGGCGCGACGCCAAGCCCGACGGCAGCGAGCCCACAAACTGGCGCAGCATCTTTGGCGGCAGCGCGTGGGCGTGGTGCGAGGAGCGCCAGCAGTACTACCTGCACACCTTTGCTCCACAGCAGCCGGACATCAACTGGGAGAACCCCGACGTGCGCCGCGCGCTCTTTGACATCGCAAACTTCTGGGCCGACAAAGGCGTGGGCGGATTCCGCATCGACGCCATCACTTACATCAAGAAGCCGCCCGTGTTTGCGGACGGACCGGTCGACGGCGAGGACGGCCTCTCGTCCGTGCATGACGCGACGGCAAACGGTGAAGGCATCCTCGACTTCCTGCACGAGTTCAAGGCCGCGGTCTGCGACGGCCGAGACATCTTCACGGTGGGCGAGGCCAACGGCGTGGATGCCGACGAGCTTGGCGATTGGGTGGGAGAGCGCGGTGTCTTCGACCTGCTCTTCGAGTTCAGCCACACGCACGTGCCCATGGGCGAAGCCGAGATTTGGTGCAAGCCGGCCACGTGGACGCTGACCGACCTCAAGCGTGCCTTGACGGCGTCACAGAAAGCCACGGCAACAAACGGCTGGTATCCGGCCTTCTTCGAGAACCACGACCAACCACGTTCGACCGTCAACTTCTTCCAGTGCGATGGCACGATTGCCGCCAAGGCAAAGGCGCTCGGTACGGTGCTTCTGATGCAGCGCGGCACGCCCTTCCTCATGCAGGGAGAGGAGCTGGGCTACGGCAACCGCGCGTGGCTCTCCATCGACGAGTTCAACGATGTACAGACGCGCGGCGAGTATGACTTTGCGCTGAGCGAGGGCTTTACGCCCCAGCAGGCGCTGGCCGCGTGCAACCGTTTCAGCCGCGACAACGCGCGCACGCCCATGCAGTGGGACGCCAGCGCCAACGCCGGCTTTACCACAGGCATGCCGTGGCTGCCCGTGCATGCAGATTACGCCGAAATCAACGTTGAGACGGAGTCGGCAGATCCGGACTCGGTGCTCAACTGGTACCGCAGATTGTCTGAGCTGCGCCGCTCTCGCGACGAGCTGCTGGCGGGATCGTACGAGGAGCTCGTGCCCGAGTCCGAGCAGATCTACGCGTACCGCCGCGCGGGCGAGAAGAGCGTGGCCGTGATGCTGGCCAACCTTTCCGACGAGCCGGCCGTATACGATGCTGCGCTGGTAGACGGCCTTACGCTGCTGGCTGGCACCCACGGCACCACCGAGCCCGGCGAGCTCCGCCCTCTCGAAGCCGTCGTCTTCGGCACCAACTGAGACGCTGGGGGTAGCCCCTGGCCGCACAAAACCGCATCGCAGCTTATCGAACCTATAAGCATGTGCCCCTTTCTCGCTCTCAGTTCTCTTGTATTATTTGGCACTAGGGAAGGAATAGTGGGGAAGGGAACACATGGAACGCTTACTTGCCAAATACACCAACAGCTATTTGAGCTACGTCATCCTGTTCTTCTTTTACGACCTAGCATTTGCGTTGTTCAGTGCCCTCATCTCGGTTTACCTCATCGACAAAGGGTGCTCGGCCAGTCAGGTGTCGCTGCTCATCTCGGCAGCCTCGCTTGCCAACATGGTTACGCAGCCATTCATTGGCTCGCTCACCGAGCGCTTTGGCATGCGTCCGGTCAACATGGTTCTCTTTGGGGCGTCCTGCTTTGCGGGAGGCCTATTTGTGATCGCCCCCAACTTTGCCATCATCATCTTGGCCTATGCCCTCATGAACCTCCTCATGAACGGCGTCAACCCGGTCGTCGAGCGCATGGCAACCTCAAGCCCGTACAGCTACGGCAGCGTGCGCATGTGGGGCTCCATCGGCTTTTCCGCAGGTACGCAGCTCACGGGCCTTCTTTACGACAACGTCGCGCCCGTTGCGCCCTACATTGCCTTCATCTTTGCGATGCTCCTTGCCATCCTGGGCTTCTGGGGCACCAACCCGCGCGTAGCCGAGGCCGAGGCGGCAAACATCGAAAGCGACGGCGAGCCGGTATCGGCAAAGGATCTGCTGACCAACAAAAAGTTCCTGTACTACCTCGTGCTCCAGGTCATCTTTGCGGCCGTGACCGGCGCGGCATACTCGTTCTGTTCGGTCTACCTGACTACCAAGGGGCTCGAGGCCTCCACAGCGTCTACCGTTCTTTCCATTGCCACGCTGCTCGAGATACCGCTTCTGCTCTTCTCGTCCAAGTTCATGGACAAGATTGGCAACAAGACGCTGCTGCTGGGCATCTTTGCGCTCGTGCTTATCGAGATGGTGATTTACGGTCTCAACATGCCGCTTCCGTTCATCATCGTGGCCACGTTCATCGGGCGCCATCCGCCCGCAATCATCAACATCATGGCAAACATGAAGGTGGTCAACACCATCGTCGACCCGCGCCAGCAGATCACGGGTCTTGCCCTCGTCAAAACCTGCCAGAGCTTTGGCACCATCATCTCAAACAACATCGGCGGCCAGATTGCGGATGCGGCGGGATACCCTGCCATGTTCCTCTTCCTTACCGCGATGATCGGCGTCGGGCTGGTTGGCGTCATCTTCTTCCAGGTCCCGTCCGGCAACGACAAGAAACTCTTCAGCTAAGGAGGCAGTACCATGAGCAAGCTTCAACTCGTTATTGACCACGGCAAGCGCCATGAGCTCCTTCGCGTATTTGACGAGATGGCAGGCCATGTTGACATCATCGAGATTGGCTATCCCGAGCTCATCACCTTTGGCCTGGACGTGGTGAAGGAGGCCCACGAGGCCCATCCCGACCTCAAGATCTGCGTGGATGCCAAGGTATTCCACGGAGGCACAGGCGTCACGCGCCGCTGCTTCGAGGCGGGCGCCTCCATCGTGACGGTGCTGGCCTACGCTCCTGACCCGGTCATCCAGCAGATGGTCCGCCACGCGCGCGAGTACGGTGGCGAGATCATGTGCGACATGGACGGCGTCAAGCGCGTGGGGCGTCGTACCGCCGAGGTGGACGGCCTGGGCGTCAACTACGTGAGCATCGCCTCCGGCTACCTCATGGAGCACGAATACGACCTGCACAAGCGCGATCACGGCTCCATCTTCCAGCTGCGTCCGCTTGAGCTGGCGGCTGCCGTCAAGCGCAACCTGATCCATGCGGGCCTTGCCATCGGAACGGGCATCAACCAAGAGAACATTTCTGAGGTCATGAAGCTCAAGCCCGAGATCGTCATGGTCGGCCGCGGCATCTTTGGTGCTGCGGACGAGAACAATGTGGTCGATCCGCTCGAGACCAGAATTGCTACTGCGCACGCGCTGCGTCGCGCAATCGGCGCTGAGTGACTCGGAAGGGAAGCTGACTCAAAGGGGAGTATCCCTTCCGAGTCGACTCAAAGGGGAGTATCCCTTTCGAGTCAGCTTCCCGCTTTGTTACAGCTTGAATATTCCGTTGACGCATGCGGGGCACTGCCGTATCCTACCAATAACCAAGTTACCCGCTAGGATTTAAGGAGCGCCCGTGTCTACGTTCGCGACCGCAATGTGTTGTCAGATGTGTTGCCACAACGCATGGCTGTCGCCTGCACGTCGCGCCTAGACCGACTCATCAGCAACGGCAGCCCTGCGGTGGGCTGCGTGAAGTAGCCCCGTATGGGGCTTTTTTATTGCAACCTACGGCAGTTAGATAGCAGTTCAAAGACAAGCACGACCAGCACAAAGGAGAGAAACATGCAGTACGCAACCAAGGTAGAGGCACTCATTGGCAAGACCCCGCTCGTCGAACTGACCGCCCTGGGAACGGGAAGCGCGCGCATCCTGGGCAAGTATGAGGCAACCAACCCCGGCGGCTCCGTCAAGGATCGCATTGCCCGCGCCATGCTTGACGCAGCCGAGAAGGACGGCCGCCTGGCAGCGGGCGGTACCGTCATCGAGCCCACGTCGGGCAACACGGGCGTTGGCCTTGCCATGCTCGCGGCGGCCCGCGGGTATCGCATGATCTTGGTCATGCCCGACACCATGAGCATCGAGCGCCGTCGCCTCGCCGCTTCCTATGGCGCCGAAATCGTTCTGACGCCGGGCTCCGAGGGCATGAAGGGCGCCGTGGCCAAGGCGGACGAGCTCGCTGCCGAGATTCCCGGCTCCATCATTGCCGGCCAGTTCGTGAACCCTGCCAACCCTCAGGCGCATTACGAGACCACCGGCCCCGAGGTTTGGGAAGCTACCGAGGGAACCGTTGACGCGCTGGTCGCAGGCGTGGGAACCGGCGGCACCGTCTCTGGTGCAGGCCGCTTCCTGAAGGAGCACAAGCCGTCCTTCAAGGCCATAGCCGTCGAGCCGGCAGAGTCCCCGGTCCTCTCCGGCGGTGCCCCTGGCAAGCATCGCATCCAGGGCATTGGCGCGGGCTTTGTGCCCGACACCTACGACGCCGCGGTTGTCGACCAGGTTGTTACGGTTGCCTCGGATGACGCCGTTGCCACCAAGAAGCGCCTTGCTGCCGAGGCGGGCGTGCTCGTGGGCATCTCTTCTGGTGCGGCCGTTGCCGCCGCTCTCGCCCTTGACGCTTCTGGCGAGTACGAGGGCAAGACCATCGTGGCCATCCTCCCCGATACCGGCGAGCGTTACCTCTCCCTCGACGCCTAAGGCGCGAGAACGCTCGTGATGCAAACTCCCCATTTGGAACAGTTCCGAATGGGGAGTTTGCTATGCTCAACGAGTACGATCACCCAAAGGATAGGAGCTGTCATGCCGGTCATCCACACCTACTCGTCCACGCCCATCCCGGCCGCCGCGCGCGAGAGCCTGAAGGCCATCTATGGCAAGGCAATCGAGGCCGTTCCCGGCAAGAGCGAGACGTGGCTCTTGTGCCTCATTGAGTAGAATGTGCCCACCTACCACGGAGGCACCAACGACAAGCCGGCCGCCTATGTCACGGTTGACGTGTTTGCGCGCGAGGCGGTAAGCCGTGCTGCGTGGGAGAGCATGACGCCCGTCATCTGCGACGCCCTGCAAGATCAGCTGGGAGTTGACCCAGCTCGCATCTACATCAAGTACGGCGAGTCGACAAACTTCGGCTGGAACGGCATGAACTTCTAACAATCGAGTCGAGACGTGAGACGTTGGGGGTAGCCCCTTTTGTTG
>JAFUBJ010000062.1 GCA_017460265.1 Atopobiaceae bacterium
ATAGGGAAGGCGTCTGGAACCGAACGCGCCGCAAGGAAGGGAGCCTGGGCCGCATGACTATCAAGGACATTCTCCACGACGTGACGGATGAGCTTGCGAGAACGTTTGACGCAATGAGCGAAGCCGAGCTGGTCGAGCTCGAGCGCCGCGTCCTTTCGGCGGACCGTGTGTTTGTGGCGGCTGCGGGCCGTTCCCTTCTGGCCATACGCGGCTTTGCGATGCGACTCATGCACTTTGGCTACACAGCCTACGTCGTGGGGGAGACCGTGACTCCTGCCATCGGGAAGGGTGACCTTTTGATTGTTGCGTCTGGGTCCGGATCAACCGGCACGCTTGTCGTCATTGCCGAAAAGGCTCGTGCTGCAGGCGCAGACATCGCGCTTATTACCACGCGGCCCGACTCGCCCCTGGGGCACTTTGCGGACCACATCGTGCACCTCGAGGCCTATACGGCAAAGCTCCCCGACAGCGGCATCAAAAGCGTGCAGCTGGCGGGTAGTACCTTCGAGCAGGGAGTGCTCATCATTGGCGACGCCATCATCGCGCATGTTGCGGGGTCGTCCGCCCAAAAGAACGCCGAGCTTATGAGCAGGCACGCCAACCTGGAGTAATGCCGAGGCCTTGAAGCCTCTCTAGAGTTCGCCGCGAAGCTCTTTTCTCAGGCGCATGAGCATGTAGATTGCCACCACCGTGCTGGCAAGAGTCGCCGCGGGCAGGTTGAGCCACAGCCCGTCGAGGCCAAGGGGCTGAAGCAGCACGAGCGCAGCAAGAGGGGCAACCAACACGGAGAACAGCGAAAATGCAGACGCGGGCTTCGAGCGCTCGATGGCGGTGTAGAACGCCTGGGTGCACATGGGCAGCCAACGAAGGAAGTACGCAAGAGAGAAGAGCCTGAACGCAGGACCTGCCATCGTGAGGATGGCGTCCGACGCGTCTGCCATGAAGAGCAGGGTCAGTTCGCGTGGGAAGAACAGCATGGCTGCCGAGAGCGAGATCGAGATGAGCGCGCAAGCGGCAAAGATGCGCTTCTCGAGCTTGACCACGCGGTCGGTGCGGCCAGCACCCAGGTTGTAGCCCACGGCAGGCTGCAAGGAGTCACACGTGCCGTAGAGCAGCGGGAAGACAACGCCACTTGCGTACATGAGCGCTCCATAGACGGCCACGGCATCCTCGCCGCCCTGCGCGAGCAGGGCCGCGTTCAAAAGGACTGACGTCACGCGGCCGGCGACATTGTTGAGAAACGCCGGCATGCCCGCGTTGGCAATCTCGCGCGCAAGGATGCTCGAGAAGTGCGGCTTCACAAAGCGCAGCTGCAGGCGCCCCGTCATGAAGGGCACCATGCCCACCAGAGCGCTGAAGCCGAGGGCAAACGAGTAGCCCAGCGCGGCGCCGCCCACGCCCATGTGGAGGAAGTAGACGAGTGAGAACTCCACCACGGCGCCGAGAACCGCCGTGAACAGGTTGAGGTACAGGCTTCCGCGGATGCGTCCGCAGATACGCAGGAAGTTGTCGATCGCAAACATGAGCGAGCTCACCGGAGAACCGATAGCGTAGACGCGCAGGAAGATGACGGCGTCTTCGGCAAGGCGGCTCGTGGCTCCCAT
>JAFUBJ010000063.1 GCA_017460265.1 Atopobiaceae bacterium
CCCGCGCAGATAAGGGCCACGGCGCCGCAGCTGATGCCGAGGTGCCCCGAAACAACAGCCCAAATCGGAGGCAGCAGGCCAATCGAGATGGCCAGCGCAAGACGAGGATCTTTAATCATGCATGGTTCCTTTCATTGTTCGCAACAAGCGATGGGCCCAAATGGGGTATTCCATTTGGGCCCATCCCCTGTGGCGCAAATAAATGTTGCGCCTAGTCGTCGAAGCCAGTGAAGACGGGAACGCCCGTGTAGGTCTTGGGCTCCTCCTCGCCATCGAGCACGCGGATGGCGCCAGCGGCCATGGCCTCGAGCTCGAACTCGCCAGGATAGGCGGAGACGGGCGCGATCCAGCCGCAGTTCTCCTCGATGCTCGCCACAAGGCCCTTGTTGTGGACCATGCCGCCGCCCAGCAGGATGCCGTCAACCTTGCCGCCAAGGACGGTTGCCATGGAGCCAATGTACTTGTTGATCTGGTAGATCATGGCGTCCCAGGCACGCGCGGCCGCCTGGTCGCCAGCTGCGGCGCGGTCGCAAACCTCGATGGCGTCCGAGGTGCCCAGAAGGTCGACGAAGCCACCGGTCTTCATGCACAAGGCGCGAACCTCCTAGACGGAGTGCCCGGCCTCGAGGTAGTTCAAGACCTCGGCCACCGGCACGGCGCCGCAGCGTGTGGGGGCCATCATGCCCTCGCCGCCCACGATGTCGTAGCCGTCGATCCTCTTGCCGGCCTTGTGGGCGCTGATGGAGATGCCGCCGCCGATGTGGCAGACGATGAAGTTGCACTCGTCGTAGCGCTTGCCCATGCCATGAGCGTGACGGATCGCGGTCTCCTTGAGGTTGAGGGCGTGCAAGTGCACGTTGCGATAGACGCCCTTGATGCCGGTCATGCGCGCGAGGTCGCAGAGCTCGTCGGTGTCGGGCGGGTTGACGACAAAGGCGGGCTTGCCGGCCTGGGTCGCGAACGCGTTGGCGAGCTGGCTGCCCAGCTGCGCGGGATGCTGCACGCCGTTGGCGCCGCGATAGGCGTGGTCGAGCATCACGTCGTTCACGGCGTAGGTGCCGCCCTCAAGGGCGAGGAGTCCCCCACCGCGGCCGACGAAGGCGTCGATGGTGGAGAGGTCCACGCCGTTTTCTGCCAGGGCCTCGAGGATGAGGTCGCGGCGATACGGCATCTGGTCGGACACGCTCTTGAACTCGGCGAGCTTCTCGGCCTCGTGGGCGACGTTCTTGGTGAAGACCTCGGTCTCGCCGTCGAAGACGCCAACCTTGGTGGAGGTGGAGCCAGGGTTGATGACCAAGATGCGGTAGGTCTTGTCTGCCATGTCCTTAAGCCTCCTTGAGGGCCTGGCTGCGGACGCAGCTCATCACGACGTTGCCCACGAGCTCGGAGACCGGTGCGGAGCGGCTGCAATCGCAAACGATCTTCTTGAAGCCCTGGAGCATGGGGCCATAGGCATCGGCATGCGCGAAGTTCTGGACGAGCTTGACGCCGATGTTGCCCACGTTGATGTCGGGGCACACGAGCACGTTGGCCTTACCAGCGACGGCGCTCTCGCGACGGACCTTCTTGGCCGCGATCTCGGGACGGATGGCGGAGTCGAGCTGGAACTCGCCGTCAACGGCGAGGTCAGGACGGCGCTCCTGCGCAATGCGAACGGCCTCGCGCACCTTGTCCACGAGCTCGCCCTCGGCGGAGCCGTCGGTGGAGTAGGAAAGCATGGCCACGCGGGGCTCCCAGCCCATGAGGGCGCGGACCGTCTCGGCGGAGGTGATGGCAATGGACGCAAGCTGCTCGGGGTCGGGGCTCACGCACACGGCGGCGTCGCCAAAGCCCAGCAGCGGTCCCTCGCTGCCCTCCCAGCCAGGGATGTTGAAGATGCCAAGGCTGGAGATGGTGTCGACGCCGTCAGCGAGGCCGATATAGGTCATGCCGCCCAGGATGACCTCGCCGGTGGAGCAGCAGAGGCCGCCGAAGGTGATGTCCACGTCGCCCAGGCTCTGCATCATGAGGCAGCGGTCCATCGGCTTCTTGGCGCGGCGACGGATGGCCTTGCTCTTGAACTGGCAGTCGGGCACGGCCTCGAAGCGGACCGCGAACGCCTCGGTAGCCTCCTCGTCAGCGAGGTCGACCACGTGCACATCGGCGAGGTCGACGCCAGCCTGCTCGGCGACGCCGCGCAGGGTCTCACCGTCACCGACGATAAAGCACTCGGACAAGCCGGCCTTGGTGAGCTCGCCCACGACCTCCATCATCTTGGGGTCGTCAGCCTCGAAGAAGGCCACCTTCTGCACGTCGGCCGCCGCCTTCGCGCGCAACTGCTCCCGAAGGGCCATACGAGTCTCCTCTCATAAGTGATTAACATAATCCGACAACGTTGATTATCCCACCGACAATCAATTTGAACCATGGGTGCCGCGCCAATGATTGGCGTGGTTAGCTCTCTTTGTCTTGTGCCTGCGCACAACAGCAAGCGTCCGTTGCATACGATGCTCGAATTTACCTCGGGAAGATGTCTCGATGTGTACAATATGCCTCACAGGGACCATCTTTCAGGACCATGAGGACAAGCACATGTCAACGTTTTATCGCCTCAAGAAAGACATCCTGCTGAGGGGTTGGGACAAGCTCCCCTTTGTTGTTATCGACGCGCGCACCAAAAAGCTCGACTCTGTCTCAAAGAGCATGATGAGCACACTCAGGATGTGCGACGGCAGCTGGGACTTCGATTCCATCTTTTGCTCGGGAGAACACGCCCAAAACGCTGCCAAGCTACTGAAGCAAAACATCATAGAGGCCTGCGAAGAGGGCAACACCATCGCACCAGAACAGGAATACCACCTCGACCCCAACCGCTTCATGCAGACCATACATTGGTCCCTTACCGGCCGCTGCAACTACCGCTGCAAGCACTGCTTTATGTCGGCGCCCGAAGCACGCTATGGCGAGCTTTCGCACGAGACCATGATAGGCATCGCACGGCAAATCGGGGAATGTGGCATCCCCCGCGTCTCGCTCACCGGTGGCGAGCCCCTGATTCGACGCGACTTCCTTGACATCGCGGCCGAACTCACGCGCCAAAACGTTGCCATAACGCAGCTGTACACAAACGGCAAGCTCCTCACACCCGAAATACTCGACGGCCTTACGAAGCTGCACCAACACCCCACCGTCATCATGAGCTTTGATGGCGTGGGCTGGCATGATTGGCAGCGTGGCGTGCCTGGAGCCGAGGCTGCGGCAAACGCAGCCTTTGAGCTCTGCGCCAGCAAGGGGTTTAGGGCTCACGCACAGATGACCCTCCATAAGGACAACGTCCACACGCTTCGCGACACGGTGAACCATCTAGCTGCCATAGGATGTGGCAGCATGCGCGTCGCGCGGGTAAACGACTCAGGCGATTGGCTGAGCAACGGCCAGGGTCTCACGCTCTCCAGCGATGAGTACCGCGAGGCGATCCTTGACTACATACCCCATTACTACGAGGACGGGATGCCGCTGCACATCATTCTGCTGGGCATGTTTTCGGCGTCTCCCGACGAGCCCAACCGCTATAACCTCACGCCGTGTCGCGAGGGCTGCGACGACCCTAATCGCTCGATCCTCTTTTGCGCGCGACTCACAATGCAGCTGTACGCCGACGGCCGTCCCGCCATCTGTGACGAGCTCGGACCAGACTTTGTGGGCGGCCTACCCGTGGCCAGCGACGACCCTGCAGCCGCGACGATGCCCCTGCGCGAGCAGCTCACGACGGGTTCGCCGTACCTCAACCTTCTCGACCGGCGCAGCAAAGAGATATTCGAGGCCAACCCGACATGCGTCGCCTGTCCTTATCTTCGCTATTGTGGCGGTGGTTGCCGTGCCATGGCTCACCAAGCAGGAGGCACCATCATAGACAGGGACCTCGATACGTGCGGCTTCTTCAATGACGGTTGGGCACGGAAGGTGATGGAGACCGTGAGCCGCGCCCAACCAGAAGCAAGGTCGCCGTATTCGGACAACCCGTTGTTTATCTGAGATGACATTTGTCCCAAAGGCGTATTATGGGGAGCAACGACAGTGGCGCCCACGTCCAAGTTGGGCATCAATGGCCGAACCATCTCTTTAGAAAGGAGAACCGCATGGCTAACCTCAAGGAGCAGATCGCCAAGATCGAGGCCCTCGCAAAGGAGGACGAGGCGTTCCGCGACGAGTACATCGCCGCCATCAAGGCCCAGGACGCCGACAAGCTCGTCGCGTTCCTGACTTCCAAGGGCTTCGAGGTCGACGCCGACGACGTCGACTTCTCAGGCCAGGAGCTTGACGAGGACGAGCTGCAAAACGTCGCGGGCGGAGATAACCGTTGGGAAAAAGTCGGCGATTACTGCGAGGAATCTGGTGCTTTCCTTTGCGGCCTTGGCCTTTTCGTGGCCTTCTGGAGCCCCGACTACTCGAGCGACTAATCCTTCTATTGATGGACATTCACGTTATTCTTGCGGCCGCTCTGTTTCAAGCAGGGCGGCCTTTCGTTCGACTGATCGACCTTTTGAAAACGAGGGGTCTGGCCGCCGTTGTGTTATCTGTTGTTGCGCCAGATCCCATAACAGGCCGTTGACACTCACAAAGAGGCCGCTTATCTGCATGTATAGGTGTTTTAAGACTCTTTTAAATGCTAGATGCTATATGTGAAGCACTGTTGGAAAGAACGAAGGGAAAGACATGTCTACCAAAGACGCACGGCGCTTCATCAACGACCTTGACACGGAC
>JAFUBJ010000064.1 GCA_017460265.1 Atopobiaceae bacterium
GTTTGAGGACATAATCCGACAGCTGCCTTGAAACCAGGGGACACGCCCCTTTTTGCCCAGCTGGGCAAAAAGGGGCGTGTCCCCTGGTTTCAAGGCAGCTGTCGGATTATGTCCTCAAACGGGGAATGGAGGCTTTCCGACTGTCGGAAACGATTCCAACCACAGCCAAAAGTGCTATAAAGGAGTCGATGGCGCAGCTGTGTTTCCGTAGGACAACGCAGATCTCTCCCTGGGCCATACCCATGAACGTATCCGTAGCCCGTCCTTTCGACGCAGGTTTATCCATGGCCCTATCTCGCAATGACGTGTGAGGCATGGGCCTCGACTCAGACACAATGAGAGATTGAAGGCGTTCAGTATGACCAAGAAACAAGACCTCGCCTGGTGGCAGAAGACCATCGCCTACGAAATCTACCCTAAGAGCTTCTATGACACGGCGGCCCAGGGGACAGGTACCATCGCCGGCATCACGGCCAAGCTCGACTACCTGGCCTCGCTGGGAGTCGGTGCCATCTGGATCACCCCCTGCTACAAGAGCCCCATGGTCGACAACGGCTACGACGTGCAGGACTATCGCCAGATCGACCCCTCCTTCGGCACCATGGCAGACATGGACGAGCTGATTGCCGAGGGCAACGAGAAGGGCGTGCGTGTGGTGATGGACCTTGTGTTCAACCACACCTCCGAGCAGTGCGCCTGGTTCAAGGAGTCGCGCAAGAGCCGCGACAACGCCTATGCCGACTGGTACATCTGGCGCGACGCGCGTCCCGACGGCAGCGCCCCCACCAACTGGCGCTCCATCTTCGGTGGCAGCGCCTGGGCGTGGTGCGAGGAGCGCCAGCAGTACTACCTGCACACCTTCGCGCCCCAGCAACCCGACCTCAACTGGGAGAGCCCCGATGTCCGCCGCGCGCTCATCGACATCGCCAACTTCTGGGCCGACAAGGGCGTGGGCGGATTCCGCATCGACGCGATCACCTACATCAAGAAGCCCGCCGAGTTCGTGGACGGCCCGGCAGACGGCGAGGACGGCATGTATGCCGTGCATGCCGCCACGGCCAACACCCCCGGCATCCTCGACTTCTTGCACGAGTTCAAGGCGGGCGTGCGCGACGGCCGCGACATCTTCCTCGTGGCCGAGGCCAACGGCGTCGGCGCCGACGAGCTGGGAGACTGGGTCGGCGAGCGCGGCGTCTTCGACATGCTCTTCGAGTTCAGCCACACCAAGGCCGTGTCGTGCGAGGACGAGGTCTGGTGCCGCCCGATCGAGTGGAAGCTCACCGACCTCAAGCGCGTGCTCGCCGAGAGCCAGGCGAACACCGCAGACAACGGTTGGTACCCCGTCTTCTTCGAGAACCACGACCAGCCGCGCTCGACGGTCAACTTCTTCCGCTGCGAGGGCGCAACTGCCGCCAAGGCAAAGGCCCTGGGCACGGTACTGCTCACCCTGCGCGGAACCCCCTTCGTCATGCAGGGCCAGGAGCTGGGCTACAGCAACCGCAGCTGGAAGTCGCTCGACGAGTTCGACGACCTTCAGACGCGCTCGCAGTACGAGTTCGCGCTGAGCGAGGGCCGCACCGAGGCCGAGGCGCTTGCTGGATGCAACCGCTTCAGCCGCGACAATGCCCGCACGCCCATGCAGTGGGACGCGAGCGCCGACGCCGGGTTCTCCGCGGCGACGCCCTGGCTTCCCGTGCACGACGACTACACTCAGGTGAACGTGGAGGCGGAGTCCGCCGACCCCAACTCCCCGCTCTCGTGGTACCGCAAGCTGGCGGCGCTGCGTGCGGAGCGCGACGAGCTCGTCGCCGGGAGCTTCGAGGAGCTGATGGCCGATGACGAGCAGGTCTACGCCTACCGTCGCCAGGGGGAGGGGAGTGCGGCCGTGGTGCTGGCCAACCTTTCCGGCGAGGAGGCGTCGTACGACGCGGCGCTGGTCGCCGACATGAAGCTGCTTGCGGGCACGCACGGCAGCACGGAGCCGGGCACGCTGCGCCCGCTCGAGGCCGTGGTGTTCGGCTGTTGAACGGCGTATTGCGAACACCTCCCTCGGTCAAGTTGTTTAATCTGCCGCCCATGTCCGGTTGTGTGGGCATGGCAGCGGGGGCGGCCACAGTCCGCCCCCGCGCCGTTCTATCGCGATTCCGCTAGCTCACGAAGCTGTAGTAGTTGGCCAGCCGGTCGGCGACCGCCTTGAGCCTCCTGGCCACGTCCGGATAGTCGAAGTCGAACCCGTGGACGGTGACCTCGATCACCGGCTCGTCGAGGGACCCCGA
>JAFUBJ010000065.1 GCA_017460265.1 Atopobiaceae bacterium
CTTCACATTGGCGAGGTCGATCCGGTTGGCTCCCACGAAGCGAGCGTCTCCCGAAAGATCTTGATAGATGACGGCGACATCCCATGCTGTCCCAGCACTATCCTCCTTGCAGAGATAGGCATAATTCATGCCAGAGACGAGCTGCTTGCCGATGAGGGCCACAGGCTCAAACCCAAGATCTCCAACAGCCTTCTCGAAGACCTCCGCCTCTTCGGGCGTCAGCGTGTTTCCCGTAATCTCACCGTTGACCTGCCATCCACCGTCAAGGTAAACGGTCTCAACCGTTCCCCCGCCAGCATCTGGTTCGGTTGAAGTCCCGGCTCTTCCGCAGGACGCAAGTAAGGCGATCAGTGCGACAGACAACCCTAGTGCAACGGTCTTTCTCATGGCATCTCCAATCACAGCAGAAGTGAGGCGCAAGGACGACGCACCTCCACGTCATCCTTGCGCCTCTCCACGCTTATCTGCCAAGCAGGCTCTTGCTCAGTTTACTCGGCCTTGAGAGCCGCCACCGTCATGTAATTGTACGGCGCGTTGAAGTGCGGCAGGAAGAAGATGTCCAAGAGCGCGAGCTCGTCAATGGTGACCTTCTTCTCCACGGCCAAGCTGAACATGTTGATGTTGCCGCTCATGTCGTAGGTGCTCGCCAGCTGGGCGCCCAGGATCGCGCGCGTCTTGGCGTCGTAGACGATCTTGATGGTCGTGTCGGGGTTGTCATGCTCGATGAACGGAGCCTTCTGGCAGTCGGTCACCGTGGTGGTCTTCACCTCGATGCCAGCTCGCTGGGCAGCCGCCTCGGTCAGGCCCGTGGACACCATCTTGAGGTCAAAGATGCAGATGCCCGAGGAGCCCTGCACGCCCGGCGTCTCGAGCGCGGTGCCGCAGATGTTGTGACCGGCAACGATGCCCGAGCGCACGGCGTTGGAGGCCAGCGCACTGTAGCCCGGCTCGCCGTCCAGGCCGTTGTTGAAGATGGTGGCGCAGTCGCCCACGGCGTACACGTCGGGGATGGACGTCATCTGGTGGCGGTCAACCAGGATGGCCCCGTTGCGGAAGAGCTCCATGCCCGAATCCGCCACAAGACCCGTGTTGGGCCTGAAGCCGATGCATACGCAGACCATGTCCACGTCGTAGGCGCCCTTGTCGGTGACGAGCTTGGTCACCTTGCCGTCAATGCCCTCAAAGTGGTCCACGCCCTCGCCGTAGTGCGCCTCGATGCCGTTGTCCTCGAGGTTGGCGGCCATCATGGCCGAGAACTCCGGGTCGAAGTTGTTGGCCATGCAGGTGGGGGCCATGTCAACCAAGAGCGTGTGGCGGCCGTTGCGCTGGAAGGCCTCGGCCAGCTCCACGCCAATGTAGCCCGCGCCGACCACGGCCACGGTCTTGATGTCGGGGTTCTTCAGCTTCTCGACCACCTCGGCAGCGTTCTGATAGAGCTTGACCTGCTGGATATTCTCCAGGTCGCCACCCTCGAAGCGCGGGATGATGGGAAGCGATCCCGTGGCCAGGATCAGCTTGTCATACGGCTCGGCATACTTGGTGCCGTCCAAGCCCCTCGCATAGACGACCTTGGTGTCAAAGTCGATGCGCTCCACAGGGCACTCCATGTGGATGGTCACGCCTTTGGCCTCAAACTGCTCCTTGGTCTGGTAGAAGAGGCCTTCAGGCCCGCTGATCTGGTTGCCGATCCACAGGGCCATGCCGCAGCCCAAGAAGCTGATGTTGGAGTTGGCGTCAAAGGCAACGACCTCATTGCCCTCGTAGTTGTCGACGATGGTGTTGATGGCTGCGGTACCCGCATGGTTGGCACCAACAACGACGATCTTGCTCATGATGGTTCCCCTCTCCCCCTAAGCGTATAAAGAGCCTAGCCCCACTGAGTCCTCTGCGTGTCTTCATAGATGTCGTCTATGACGCTCATCATCATGGCCACCAAAGAGCGCACGTCCTCGGCAAAGTCGCCGCCGGTCACATACATGTCGGCATCGATCATCAGGTCGTCATCGTTGTCGATATAGGCCCTGATCCAGCGCTTGTCCTGCGAGATCTTGTTGCAGAGCTCAAGCCCACGCGCACGGGCATCGCCGGGATAGCGTGCCACGGACGGCACGACACCATGCACCGTGTCGCCCTTGCCGTTCGCAGGC
>JAFUBJ010000066.1 GCA_017460265.1 Atopobiaceae bacterium
AAGGCCTGGATGCCCACGACGCGGCCGGTGTACTCCTCGCCCACCTCGGGAACCTTGACGATGGCCTTGATGCGCTCGGCCGCAGCCTCGCCTGCGCCGTTGGTGCCGGCGATGAAGATGGTGCCGTCCTCCTGGATGTCGACGGTAGCGCCCGTGTCGTCCTGGATGCCGCGGATGACCTTGCCGCCAGAGCCAATGACCTCACGGATCTTGTCGGTGGGGATGGTAATGGTGATGATCTGCGGTGCCGTGTTCTTGGTGGCCTCGCGCGGAGCAGGGATCTGCTCGAGCATGGCGTCAAGGATGAACATGCGGCCCTCGTGCGCCTGCATCAGGGCGTTGCGCAGAATATCGGGCGTGAGGCCGGTTGCCTTGTTGTCCATCTGCATGGCCGTGATGCCCTTAGTTGTGCCACAGACCTTGAAATCCATGTCGCCAAGGAAGTCCTCGAGGCCCTGGATGTCGGTCAGGACGACCGTTTTGCCCGCCTCCTGGATGAGTCCCATGGCAACGCCAGAGACCGGGCGCTTGATAGGCACTCCCGCATCCATGAGCGCAAGCGTGGAGCCGCAGGTCGAAGCCATCGAAGAGGAACCGTTGGACTCCATGACCTCGGAGACCACGCGGATGGTGTAGGGGAACTCCTCCTCGGAGGGAATCACGGGCAGAAGCGCGCGCTCAGCAAGGGCACCGTGGCCCAGCTCACGACGCTTGGGGCTGCCGATGCGGCCGGTCTCGCCCGTGCAGAAGGGCGGGAAGTTGTAGTGGTGGATATAGCGCTTGCCGTCAACGGGCTCGATGGTGTCAAGGCGCTGCCACTCGTTGAGCATGCCAAGGGTGGCCACAGACAGCACCTGGGTCTGGCCGCGCTGGAAGAGGCCGGAGCCGTGGACCAGCGGCAGGTAGTCAGGCTTGACCATGAGCGGACGAACCTCGTCGGCCACGCGGCCGTCAACGCGCTCGCCCGTCTCGACGACCATCATGCGCATGGCATGCTTCTCGAGACCCTTGAGCTCGACGGCCAGGGCACGGCTGTACTCCTCCTGCTCCTCGGCGGTGAACTCAGCCTTGATGCGATCCTTCAGCGCCTCGACGTTAGCGACGCGGGAGGCCTTGTCGGCATCCTTGAGGGTTGCGCTCATCTCGTCATAGTGAGCAAAGACGCGCTCGTGGACCTCGGGGATGGGCTCGTCAAGGATGTACTCGCGCTGGGCGATCTCACCATTGACCTCAACCCACTTGGCAAAGAACTTCTTCTGCTCCTCGCAGAAGGCAGCAATTGCCTCCTGGCCAAAGGCCATGGCGGCAAGCATGTCCTCCTCGGAGATCTCCTCGGCGCCAGCCTCGAGCATGGAAATGAAGGTGGCGGAACCGGCCAGCTCGAGGTCAAGGTCGGAGTTGTCTCGCTCCTCGTAGGTGGGGTTGACGATGAACTCGCCCGTGTCGCGATCGCGACCAATGCGCACGCAGGCAAGCGGACCCTCGAAGGGCACGCCACCCACGGTGAGTGCGGCAGAGGCGCCCATGATGCAGATGGTGTCAACGGAGTTCACCTGATCGGCAACAAGCGAGGTGGCGACGACCTGGACCTCGTTGCGGAAGCCGTCGGGGAACGAGGGGCGCCGCGGGCGGTCGATCATGCGGGCCGTGAGCGTGGCCTTCTCGGAAGGACGGGCCTCGCGCTTGAGGTAGCCTCCGGGAATGCGGCCAACCGCATACATCTTCTCGTTGTAGTCGACGGTCAGGGGGAAGAAGTCGTAGTCCCTACGCTCCTTGGAGACGACGACGGTGAGCAGCACCGTGGAGTCTCCGCACTTGACCAGGCAGGCACCGGTGGCCTGCTTGGCGAGCTCGCCCGCTTCAAGTACGTAGTGCTTTCCGTAGAGGTCGAACTCATGTGAAACCTTAGCCATTACTTTCCTCTCATCTCCGCCTGCCCCTTTGCAGGCGGGCCTCATGCCAGACGGACCCTCCGACTGGCTACAAGAGAAGGGGCGCCCGCAGGCGCCCCTCCCCACTTACAAGCTGAACTACTGGATGTTGTCGCGAATGCCCAGGCTCTTGATCAGCTCACGGTAGGCCTCGACGTCGCCCTTCTTGATGTAGGAGAGAAGACGACGACGCTTGCCGACGAGCATCAGCAGGCCGCGACGGGTGTGGAAGTCCTTCTTGTGGGACTTCATGTGCTCGGTCAGGCCACGGATCCTCTCGGTGAGAAGGGCACCCTGAACGGCGGCGGAACCGGAGTCGTGCTCATCCTTGCCATACTGTGCGATGAGCTCGGCCTTGCGCTCCTTGGAAACTGCCATGTGAAACCACCTTTCCTCATAGATTCGCCCCGAACTGGGACGGCCGTCGGCAGTGGCGAGCCTCCAAGTACGGGGTACACCACAGCTGTGTAGTCTAACACCAGCGTGCCTGACGAGAGGCACTACCCCTCGTCAGGCACAATGAGCACATAACATGCCGTAAGCTCGAGTTACTTCAAAACACGATTCATATTGTTGTCATAGTACCTGATTCGGGCTTCAGAGTACCTCACCATGAACCAATTGAGCTCAGGGTACTGCACGGAACAATTCATCTCAGTATCGATGACGTATGTAGTGCCGTTGTAGACCAATTCATTCCAACCGTGGTCACTGTTAGAGACCCTACCCGGATAAATGTTGATATTGAAGCCCTGGGCCTTGCCAAACCAGTACATGAGAGCCGCA
>JAFUBJ010000067.1 GCA_017460265.1 Atopobiaceae bacterium
AGCATTAGTTGTGAGTCGCCTTTTATCATCCAGCAGTGGCTTTAGTTTGTTTGAGCATCTCTTTGGAGGGTTACCAATGTGCGAGGAGCTTACATCTCGAATACTGAAATACATGCAGGATAAATCCGCAAGGTACGCCATTGCACTTGAGGGGGAATGGGGCTCTGGAAAGACAAGATACTGTGAGGGTGCTCTAACAAACAAGCTCTATCCACATGGGTTCGATGTGCTGAGAGTCTCGCTATTTGGCGTTACGAGCACGGAAGAGGTCTACGCTCGCCTAGCCATGGCGATGACAAGGCTGGCGTCCAATGAGGATGACTGCCGGGTCGAACGGTTCTTCAAAGGTCTGGTGGCCATGGGGACTAATGCGGTTGTTTCGTATGGAACCAAGAAACTCTCAGACATGGGAATTACGCTTAGTGCGTCTCCGCAGATGCTGACTGCTGCATTATGCGGGAATCAATTGCTCGTATTTGATGATGTAGAGCGTAGCGGCACAGACGAAGCGTTTAAACGCGGCCTCTTTGGCTTGGTGAACGATCTTATCGAGGCACAGGGCTGCAAGGTCATGTTTGTGACTAATTGCTTCGACGGTATTCCTGAAGAAATCCAAGAGAAAGTCATCTGGAAACGTTTCCGCTTTGAACCGAATCCAGAGGAGCTTGTAAAAGACATCGTACTTCCAAGAATCCTTGTAGCTAAACAAACGCCTGAGTTTGATGTTTCAAGGTCGCTTGTACTTGCGGCGAGGGCAACGTCTTGCCGCAACGCTCGGGCAATGATTAAAGTCACGGAGCTTCTGAAGCAGGCAGTTTCATGCGAGACCATGTCCGACTCTCGAGTGGATGTCGAGAATAGGGAGCATGCTTTAACGGATTTCGCAAGGTATGCGTTCCTGACTGCGATGAACGATGCCCCAACTGAGCAAACGTTTGAAGACGACGATGGTCGAGCGTGGGTCGAAGGCATACATCGTAGTTTTGAGTACAACATGTATCAGCAACTATGGGTTATCAAAGCGTTTCTCGACTCGAGGATGGAGGTAAAAGATGATGACATTGCGGCATGTCTGAAAGAGTATATCGCTGCAAATTACGGTGGTTCGCCAGAGACGATGGCTTTGAAGCACATACTTGATGGTACATCGACTCTCAGCTCTATGGATGATGCTGAGGTTGCTGATTTGGCGATGAAACTGGCCACTTGCATATCAGAGACCGTATTTGACTTGGCTCATCTGAATCAGGCTATTCAGGTCAACATGACCTTGAGAAAGTGGGGTTTTGAAGAGGCACTGTCCGATGCAGAGCTCTTGATTCGCGCAAAAGAGCTTGTGGATATGGATGCGGAAGAAGCTTACCGAAAGGTACATCGTGAATACGTTGCCTGGCGCGATGACTGGTCGGAACGCTATAGCGTGTTAGCTGACTTAGATGAGTACATTGTTGACAGCTACGAAGCCCAGAAGATGCTGGAGCTTTCAGAGGCTGTTGATCTGTGTAATCCGGAAACGGGTCGAATGCTCGCCAGCTCGATGCAGGAGGATTTAGCTCGAGGAGGCTCTTTGTACCTTGGCTGCAAACCAGAGCTTATTGCTGAGCTATTCGCAAGCGGTAACGCCGATTCGCAGTATGCCATCTATGAACTCATTGTCGGGCTTAAGCATTTCGCTGCTTTCCGTACGGACGAGCGTGCGTGCGTATGGGCTGAGGGACTATGCGCGGCTCTGAGCGAGCTTGATCCACAATCTAGGATGGGTCGGAAAAGACTTGATTGGGCACTCGACGGTTTACACGAACTGGTTGATTAGTTTGGCTGTGAGGTTTTGTATGGGAGCCCGCTGCGTTTTGAACACGCAATGTGGTTGTTCTCCAGCAATTGTATTGGTCGAAGAATGACGTGAGGTTATAACCAATGAGTGAAAAGAATGATTTAGCTGAAGAAAGGGAGATTGTTCCATCGTTCGTCGACTCTCTCGATGAAGACATCCTCGATGTGGCGATTGAACTGAGTGAACTCGGAATCGATGGCATTGTGGATGCAGGGGTATTCTCATGCGTTCCGGTTATCAGGATGGCATTTGGTTTGGGGAAGACCATGCGTAGCCTTCACGAGAGAAACTTCGCTCGGCAGGTCGTGAGTTTTCTCGCAGGAGTTCGAAATGGGACAATCGATGACGTCAAGCTTAGGTACCACAGGGAGCGGCTTCGTAGCGACCCACTATTTGCCGAGAAAGAGTTAGGATACGTTCTCATTCTGGTGGATAAGAACGTTGACGCACGCAGGAGTAAACTACAGGGAAAACTCTATAGCGCATTCGTAATGGGGAGAATCGGTTGGGATGATTTCGTCGATTCTTGTGAGGTAGTGTCACGCTGCATGATGAGTGACATGGAGACGCTACGGCTAATACATGAAGGCGTGCTGCAGGAGTCTACTAACGAGAATACTTTTCGCACCGATCGTCTTGCTAGCTTTGGCCTGATTACTAGATCAATGAAAGACCTGATCATTAGCGGTACGGTTTCTGATACAAGGTACTATCTCTCAATGACTGATTTCGGACGGATGCTATGCGAATGTGCGCTTGAAGGTGAGGGGTGATGCGTTGCGCAAGCGGAAGCGGCATAAGCTACGCAACCCAGGTTGGCAGCGGGGTGGTTACAGAGCGCTTGAAACATGGCACCGAGTTTCTGACTAACTACGGCTATATGTTGTGAGTGTGAGATGGAGATAGAACGGCAGTCCAGTCCACGGTGCCCTACTTTGTGAACACTTGAGAGCCCTGACAAAAACGCCGGCAGACTCGGGCGGTTTGTTCACAAAGTAGGGTTTCGTGGAAGCGCCTGCTTGCACGTGGCAAGGAGCGGCGAGGTGACGCCAGCAGACATGGTGTTGAGCGCCGGGAAAAGCTCGACGATGACCTGCTCCTCATGTTCGTTGCAGAGTCCGGCTATGGGGTGACGTCCAACGAGGTGATCGATGCCTTTGGCGTTTCGACGCGTGTTGCCCAGAAGCATCTCGCCAAGCTGTTCAACCTCCTCATGACGATGCCTGACATTGTCGAGCGCGTTGTGGTCAAAATTGAACCGGCGCTAACAATACGGCTGCGGGATGACCGTCCCGCAGCCGCTTTTGTTATTAAAATGGTACCGGTGATAAACCAACGTTGGTGCCGTTAGTGCTCCGCCTTCCTCCTGGCTGTTATGCCCTCATGTTCGGTTCGTCGAGGTCGACGTACCGTTCGCCTGTGGCGATGCGGTCGACTGATCAATGGCAATCCTGGCTAATAGTCTATAGTCTGAGAAGAGGTCGTAGTTGTTGTGCTGCTGTGCTCTGCAAGGATCGCGCGTCTGCCGTTAAGGCCGACCTGGGCAACAAGTGAGGGATCTGCTGCCACGGGGAGCTTGCTTAGCAGGTACCCGTGCTCCGTGAGCCCCTGGCTCAAAGGACAAGCCCCGCGCTCACGCAGCGCGGGACCTGCAAATCAAGTTCCCCGTGGGTACGGCCTCTTTTTTCGAGTGATTGGGGGCTGTTAATGGATGTGTCAATCTACAGCCCCGACATCTTCGAGGTGCTGGTCAAGTGTAGGCGTAGCCAAACGGTACAGTGGTCACGTTATCCCCGCTTTGTTTTTTCGTGCGGCGCGGCGCCATCACCTATTCATCCTGCGCGGACCGCTTTACGGCGCTACATCGATCAGAGAAGAAGGTCTGACGACCAGAACATTTACTGCCTTAGCGCAGAGGGTGTAGTCGAGAGCAATGTCTTTGGGAGCACCGACCTGATAACCCAAGAATCGATGATTGTCGATGTGGCAGACTGGCTTATCATCTTTGCCGAAAGTGTGGGGTCCTACTGTGAGCTCGGCGCATTCACGGCTCTACCTCACGCGCTGGAAATAACCTCGGTTGCCGTCACTAAGTCCGAGCGGGAGAAAAGCAGCTAATTGATGATGGGTCCCGTCCGAGCGGTGGAGGAGCACGAATCAGAGCTCTGCGAGGTATTCTATGTCGATTTCAATTGTGTCCTCGACTGTCCGGAGTTGGTCTCCTTTGTTGACACCCTGCATTACAGAATAAACTCGGCTGATCGCAAGCGTGGCGGAAATGGCAAAAGGAAGAGGCTCAACGAACATGTCGATAAACTCTCCGTGGGGTCGCTAGTACACGAGTTGATTGACGTTCTCAGTGTTTTGGAGCCGATGACAAGAGAGGACCTTCTTGAGGCGTACCTCAAGGTGATGGAGTTTAAAGCCGATGGCCTACGCATCTACTCTGAGACCATTAGCAAGGACCTAAACAAAGACTCAAGCATTAGCTACGATCAGGTTATCGAGTTTATGAAGGCCAATCGTCTGATTATTGAGGATAATCCGCCCTCCGGTCATAGGGTGCTGCGCTCTGGAGTCCACCAGCGGGGGTCCTTCCTCTTTCGCATGGAGAATAACAAGGATCTGCAGAAAGTGCGGGCGCGCGTCCTGTTGCGGAAGCGCGAACGAGCGGCATATGGGGTGAAGCGTGTCTATCGTCCAGCTGATGAGCGATGATTTAAAGATTGAGGTGAAGAGCCTCAGGTCTTTAGCCGAAAACGCCAATCGTCACTACCATCGAGCGCAGGTTGGTAAACGCTTGATTGATGTGCCTGATGTCGAACTGAAGCTCGTCCAACGGTGGATAGCCGAG
>JAFUBJ010000068.1 GCA_017460265.1 Atopobiaceae bacterium
CACGGGTGCGAAAACGGTGTCCGTGACGTCGCTTTGACGTCCGCAGGGATGATAGCCAGAACTACGGTGGAGGCAGGGGATACGACGGAGCATTTCGAGCCGCCTCAAGCCACAACGGCCACGTTTCCCTGATTGAGTGGGAGTAGCAGATTGTCCTATTTACCTGCGTAAATGTAAGGCGCCTCGGACGAATCCGGGGCGCTTTTTTGGCGTGCTGAGAGGACTCGTGTACCTGTTAGCCTAGCGCGAGATGGGTTTGCTGGCGACTGCCTTACGTTGCGGCCTTATGTCTCTCTGCCATTCCGAAAAAGTGTGTATATACACATGAAGGCGGAACAACCTTGCGAGCTTTGCCGTATACTGTTCCGAGAAAACGTGTATATCCACAGAAACTCGGAACGAGGTTGCCATGGAGATCGCCAGGGACCGCTATTTGCAGAGGCTCATTGAGCGTAAGGGCAACGGGCTCATCAAGGCCGTTACGGGCATTCGTCGGTGCGGCAAGTCGTATCTGCTGCTCAAGCTCTTCCACAGGCACCTGCTTGAGAGCGGCGTCGACGAGTGCCACATCGTGGAGGCTGCCCTCGACGATCGCGCGAACAAGGCCCTGCGCGACCCTGACGCGTTGCTTGCGTATCTGAGGCCACGCATACCCCGTGACGGACAGCCCACGTACGTGATCCTCGATGAGGTCCAGATGGTGGATGAGTTCGAGGACGTGCTCAACAGCCTCCTGCACATCGATGGGGCAGACGTCTACGTCTCAGGCTCCAACTCGGAGTTCCTCTCGTCCGACATCGTGTCAAAGATCCGCGGCAGGAGCGATGAGGTTCGCGTGAGGCCGCTCTCCTTCGCGGAGTACATGAGCGTCTATGATGGGCCTGCGGACGAGGGGTGGGACGAGTACGTCATGCATGGCGGCATGCCGCTCGCACTCTCTTACCGGCGGGCGTCTGACAAGGAGGAGTACCTGAGGGGGCTGTTCCAGAGGGTGTACCTGACCGACATCGTGGAGCGCAACCACGTGTCGAACGTGGCGGAGCTAGACGAGTTGGTGGACGTGCTTGCCTCGGCGGTGGGCTCGCTCACGAACCCCAGCCGCCTCCAGAACACCTTCCGCAGCGTGAAGGGGAAGAGCCTCGACGACAAGACAATTTCCTCCTACATCGGGCATCTCGAGGACGCATACCTCGTGACGGAGGCGCGGCGGTACGACATCAAGGGCCGGGCATACATAGGCTCCCCTAAGAAGTACTACTTCGAGGACGTCGGGCTGCGCAACGCGCGGGTGGGCTTCCGGCAGGTCGAGGAGAACCACCTCATGGAGAACGTCATCTACAACGAGCTCCTCTCGCGGGGCTACAACGTTGACGTCGGGGTGCTGGACAGGTATGGGAAGAGCCCCGAGGGGAAGACCGAGCGCCGCCGCCTGGAGGTCGACTTCGTGGCGACGCTCGGGTCGGCGCGCTACTACGTGCAGTCTGCCCTCAGCGTGGACGACCCCGCGAAGCGGGAGCAGGAGACGCGCTCCCTGCTCGGAATTCCGGACTCGTTCCGGAAGATAGTTATCGTGAAGGGCGCAATGAGGCCGAGGCGCGACGAAGACGGCATCACCTACATGGGGATACGTGACTTCCTGCTCGATGACGGAAGCCTCAACTTCTAGCTCCTCCATGAGAGTGGCATACGCGTCCTGCTTGTTAAGGAATTCGGGATGCCTGCCATTTATCAGCTCGAATGCGGTCGGGTGACGTCATGGCGTCATCTGACTTGAGGTGAGGCGACGTCACGGGTGCGGAAACGGTGCCCGTGACGTCGCTTTGACGTCCGCAGGGAGGATGGCCAGAACCATGGTGGAGACAGGGGATACGGCGGAGCATCTCGAATCACCCCGAGCCACCATTTTGTTCCCTTCAGTTAGGACACCGCAAAAGAGTTGGACGTACAATATGCAAAGCGTAATTCGCAACAAAGGAGGCACATGATGAACCTTGAGAATCTGACCCCCCAGCAAATTGAGAGGGCGAAGGCCTGCAAGACCCCCGATGAGCTCCTGGCGCTTGCCAAGGAGGAAGGCTACGAGCTTTCCGATGAGGACCTGAATGCGGTCTCGGGCGGTGCGACCTGGTTTGCCGAAGACCATGGTGATGTCGATCTGGTTTAGCGAAGACCTTGGTGGTAGAGACCCAGCATAGTTGCCAAGGAGTAGCTCAGCACATAATCAGTGACCTTTGGTGGTAGCCCCCTTCGGACACCATGGTGTACGAAGGGGGCTACCCCCAAAGGTCACGTGCTAGCATAAGAGTTAGATGAAGTTAATTCACTGCGCCATGCTCTGTGCGTTGACGCTTATCCTACGACGGGGAAAGGGGCGGGTGCCATGAAGTACGCAGGGATGCCGCAGGGAATGTGGTTGCTGTTCGCGGGGTCGTTCCGAAGGCAGCTGCTTGCCGTTTGCGGATACGGCAACGGGGAGGCGAAGGCGATTACCGCCAAGGCTAAGACGCGCTACAGGGAGATCATCCAAGACCTGCCCGAATTCGAGAAGGCGGACCGTTTCAAGATGAACATAGTGAGCTGCGCGATGCTCTCCGCCTTCCTCCTTGCCATGCCGGGGAGGCCGTCGGTCGAGCAGGCGACGGAGTACTACCGCGCGTCCATGATGACGGCGCCCATGAGGTGGTTCTGCCGCATGAGCGGCAAGAGGAAGTTCAGCGAGAGGGACATCCAGGGAATGAGGGACACCGCCGCCCTGCGCGCCGCAGACCGCAACCCCTATTCGTGGAACATGGAGTACCTTCCCTATGCTGACGGAAGTGGCTACGAGGCGAGGTTCACGAAGTGCGGCATCTGCACGCTCATGCGGGAGCTGGGGCTCTTCGAGCTGGTGCCGGCCATGTGCCGGCTGGACTACACCATGAGCGAGGCCGGAGGCGCGTCGGAGTTTGTGCGGGAATACACGCTGGCTTCTGGCGGCCCCTACTGTGACTGCGGCTACAAGAGGAGGTAGCCGCCCTGTTCTTGGATGGCAATCATCAGTTTGCGTCATAAGGTCCGGCTTACAATAGGTGGGTACGTAAACGTCATTTACGGAAGGAACCGGACCGATGGGCACGCGCGAGGCCATACGCAGGAAGTTCATGCGCATCTATGCACAAGAGCGTCTTGATCGTATAACGGTGAAGGGTCTCTGTGCCGCCGTGCCCGTGGCGCGTACCACGTTCTACGCCCATTACCGCAACGTTGACGACGTGCGATGCGAGGTGGAAGACCGCCTTCTTGCCGGCCTCGCCGAGGTTGCCGAGCGCGTCTCCGGCGGAGACCTGCAGCAAATGGACTTCGGCACCTTTCTGGACGAGACCTTCGGTTTTATCCGTGCCAACTGGCAAGATTTTCAGACGCTGCTAGTTACCCAGCCTGACCTGCGGTTTATTGCGCGGTGGAAAGCAGCTGTGAAGGCCAACTTTGCACGTCGTTACCCAGAGGCTCGTATGTGCCAGAACTGGGGCCTCCTGGCCGAGATGGGGGCGTCGGCCACCATCGGCGCTTACACTTGGTGGATGCAGCACCCCGACGCTTCCGGAGTGGACGAAGCTAAGCGCCAGATAGAGCGCGCCATCTCGGCTATCATCGTTTCCCTCTGAGACGCTGGGGGTAGCTCTTTTGTCTCAACTCCGAACACTTCTTGCAAACGTGTAGTGTTCCCGTGCCCCTTCGCTGGGTTGAATAGTGCTAGGCAAGCAAGCCGCCTTCCAGCGAGAGGAGCCCCATGTCCGACATCAAGATCCACGTGTTCCACACCGGCGCCGTGTGCGTGTCGCCCGACCTGCCCTTTGGCGGCGACCACTGCAACCCCATCAAGGCCTCCGGCATCTTCCAGCCGCGCGAAAACCGCCTGTGGCTGCCCGTCTCGGCATACCTCATCGAGCACCCGAAGGGCCTCTTCCTGGTAGATACCGGCTGGGCGCGCGCCATGAGCCCCGAGGGCACCTTTGACAAGAAGGCCCAGATCAAGTCCCTCGGAAGCGTCGTGCTGTACGAGGTCAACCAGGGCCAGATCTCTCTGGGCGAGTGCATCGACGAGCAGCTTGCCGCCATGGGCATCAAGACTTCCGATATCGATGCCGTCCTGCTCACGCACCTCGACTGCGACCACGCCAACGGCATCGCGCAGGTAGCCGACGCCAAGCGCTTCGTGGTGGCGGCCGACGAGGTCCGCTTCGCCAGCAAGCTCGCCAACAAGGTGCGCTACAACAAGGACTGGTGGAGCATGGTCACGCTCGACGCGGTTGAGTGGAACGATGACAAGGGTCCCTTCGGCAAGTCGTATGACCTGTTGGGTGACGGTTCCATCCAGCTCATCAACATCCCCGGCCACGCCGACGGCCTGTTTGCGGTGAAGGTCACTGCCGACGACGGACGCTTCGTGTTGCTTTTCAGCGACGGCGGCTATGCGCGCAAGAGCTGGGAGGAGCAGATCACGTCCGGCATCGCGGCCGACAAGGAGAAGCAGAAGGCCTCCCTTGCGTGGATTCGCGAGCAGAGCCTCGACCCGCTGTGCGTGGAGTCGCTCGCCAACCACGATCCCGACATCGAGCCTCACGTCTTCGAGCTGTAGGGGAGGTAGTCGTGAGCGAAGAGATGATGGCAAAGAGACCAACCGCGATGGTGACCGGCGCTTCGGGTGGCCTTGGGGCAGAGATCGCGCGCATCCTGGCGCAGGAGGGTTTTGACCTGCTGCTTGTTGCACGTGGCGAGGCCAAGCTGCAGGCCCTGAAAGAGGAGCTGGAGACTGTGTATGGCGTGGAGGCGCAGACGTTTCCGGCTGACCTTGCCCGCGAGGACGTGGCACTTGACATTTACGACTACGTACTGGGCCGTGGCCTGCGCGTGGACGTGCTGGTGAACAACGCCGGCTTCGGTGACGCGGGCGCGTTTCACCAGACGGACTGGAAGCGCGAGCGCGACCTGGTGCAGGTAAACATTGTGGCGCTCATGCAGCTGACGCACCTGTTCGTGCCGGCCATGGTGGAGCGCGGCTACGGCATGGTGCTCAACCTGTCGTCGGTCGCGGCGTTCAGCGCGGGCCCGTTCATGAGCTCGTACTACGCGTCCAAGGCGTACGTGCTGAGCTTCTCCGAAGCGTTGTCCGAGGAGCTGGCTGGCACCGGCGTGACGGTGACTGCGCTTTGCCCAGGGCCGACGGCCACCGGGTTTGAGTCGGCCGCCGCGATGGGGAAGGGCTCGACGATGTTTCGTCATGCGGCGAGCGCGGCCGACGTGGCGCGTGACGGCGTCGCGGCCATGCTGGCCGGCAAGGCCATCTGCCTGCAGGGTGCGTCCACCAAGGTGATGGCTGTGGGATCGAGGTTTGTTCCCCGTGCGTTTGCGCGCAAGCTCGCCATGCGCATGAACCGCTAACCGCTTCGAGGCGTTTCCATCGTTAACAGAGCACTGAAATGCATGTATTTGCTATGCTTACTTGACGAGAGCACAGACAGGCTGTCTTTGCGCCCGTATAAGAAGCAACGCTCAACATATCCTGCGCCAGAAATGGGGGAGACGCCGCATGAAGCATTCAGACGAGCTGAAGCGCCTTGAGGAAGACCTTAAGGGCAGCGAGGTATTGGCAAAGAATCTGGATGAGGCCTGCAAGCGCATTGCGTCGGAGGGCCAGGCCGAAAGTGATGGCGAGGTCATGGTCGCCGCTGCGAAGGAGCTTGGCTACGACATCAGCATCGCCGCGTTGGAGCAGGCAAGGGCGGCGGCCGAGGAGCTGGATCCGGAAGCCCTGATGAGCGTTGCCGGAGGCATAGACAACGGCGATCATAAGGGCTGGTGTGACGATAACAACTTCAACTGCTTCACCAACTATCACCAGCATATCGAAGACGAAGATGACCACGACGGATGGTGCTTGACTGCGTGGCACTGCTTTGCCACGACCCTCCATACGGGTCAGAAGGATCAAGACGTGAGCTGCTGGAGTGATTCCAAGTGCGTCGCGTTTAATCACTAGGCGAAGCGTCTTTGGCATGTATTACCGGCTAAAGGAGCCCTGGGCCTTTCGCGGATGGAAGAAGACGCCGTATGCCATCCAGGCGATGTACGGCAAGGATAGGCACAAGCGGCCGCACTTCTTCGAGAAGGAGCAGTTTTTAGAGCTGCTGAACTGCAACGGGGAAGAAGAGGTTGACTTAGAGGAGTTTTCCCCTAAGGCGCAGCAGATCATCAGGGAGTTTTTGGCCCACGACGTCTTGGAGCAATCCGAGCAGCCCATGCCGCGCATGCAACCTTGGCAGCGCTATACCGTGTATGCTGGCCGGTATCTGGAAATGGTGCATTGGAGCATTACGGGCAAGTGCAACTTCCGCTGTCGCCACTGCCTGGTGTCCGCGCCCAACGCGCATCATCCCCAGCTACCGCTGGAAGACTGCAAGCACATCATCAGCGAGATTGCCAGCTGTGGCGTCTCGCTGGTGGACATCACTGGTGGAGAGCCCTTGGTGCGCAACGACTTCGAAGAGATCGTGCGCGAGCTCTCAGATCATGGCATCGAGATAGGCACGTTGTTCACCAACGCATCCTTGCTGACGGAGGATACGCTCCAGATGATGCTTGCGTATCATCAGCGGCCAACCGTGCAAATTAGCTTCGACGGGCTGGGTCATCACGACTGGCTGCGCGGCATCGACGGGGCGGAGGCGCAGGCTGACGCAGCCCTGCGCCTGCTTCAGAAATACGAGTTCCCGACCGTCGTGGCCATGTGCATCCATAAGGGGAACAAGGACAGCATCCGAGCTACGGCCAGCTATCTGGCAGGGCTGGGCGTACGGGCGCTCCGCCTGAACGCTCCGCAAGAGCTGGGCCTTTGGAAGCAGTATGCCGAGCAGTACGCCCTGACTGAAGATGAGGTCTGGGGTGCCTACCGGGCCTACATCAAGGACTACTTCGCCGACGGCATGCCGATTGGCGTGGAGATGGATGGCTACTTCTCGTGCAAGAAGGGTGAGACCGACTACCAGGTCCATTACGTTCGTCATGCTGACCCGGATAGCAACTGGGATATGGTTCCGATGTGCGAGAGCGTCCGCTACAGCATGTACATTGGCCCCGAGGGGAGGTTGGCCCCCTGCATGGGGTTCTCCGATACCGCCATCGGGCCAAAGTTCCCCAGCGTGCTGGAGGAGCCTCTGGGCAAACTAACCCTGGAGGGCTTCTACCACGACGTGACGAATACCCGCATCTCCGACTTCTTGGCCAAAAACCCCGCGTGTGCGGCGTGCGAACACCTGACGCGGTGCTGCGGAGGCTGCATGGTACAGGACATCACGGATGACGGTGACTATCTGGTGCCAGACAAGCGCATCTGCTACTTCCACAAGCACATCGGCGAGCAGGCGGTCCGCGAGGTGGCAGATGCCGCCATCCTGGCTGCCGGCCTTCCGCCCAAGACCACCAAAAGCAGCACGCCAGCCTAACTATGGGAGGTTAGGCTGGCGTGCTGAATTGTTAGCTTCGTTAGTACCCTAGAATCTCTTTCCACTCCTTGTAGGGACGCTCACTGTCATGGTAGTGGAGTCCCACGCAGAAGACGGTCCAGGCGCACCACGAGACGCTATCGCATCTGACGCTTCCTGTCTCACCGCACGACCTCGAGATGCCGTCCCCTCCCGCGACCATATCGAGCTCCTCATCCGAGAGCTCGGCGCCGACCACCTGCGCGTAGGGTGTATCCATATTAATGATTCTAAAAATGAATTGAATTCACATAAAGATAGACATGAAAATATTGGTTTTGGTACTATAGGTTTTAATAATTTAATTAACATTATCTACCATGAAAG
>JAFUBJ010000069.1 GCA_017460265.1 Atopobiaceae bacterium
AACGAAGAGGGCATGTTCCGAGGCCTGCTCTTTGGGGGCCTTCTGGCAAGGCTCGGAGAGCGGAAGAACGGCATCTGGTGGGCGGTCATCATCTCGTCCGTGGCGTTTGGGTGCGCCCATGTCACCCTTGACGACTTTGATCCCAACAACCTGCTCACCTTTGCACAGGGCTTTCTCAAGGTCGTCCAGACGGGTATCTACGCGGTGATGCTGTGCGCAGTGGTCCTCAAGACCAAGAACCTTGTGGGGGCCATGCTTGTCCACGCCATTGACGACTGGCTGCTCTTTGTGGTTGCCATCGGTCTCTTTGGCGAGCCGCTCGAGACCGAGTACGTCTCTGCCGACTCGGAAGAGGGCCTTGCGACCATCATCTTCTACCTCATCATCATTGCGCTCTATCTGCCGACCTTCATCAAGGCCCTGCGAGAGATCAAGCGCATCCAGGCTCCGCAGTTTGGACCGTTCGTCACCGAGACGCCAATGGCCGTCCCTGCGGGTACGATGGGTTATCTGCAGGAGCCCTACCTGCAGCAGCCATACGCGTCGCAGCCGCCCTACCAGGACCAAGGCGTCTATGCCCAGCAATACGTGCAAGATCAGCGGGCGTACCAGCAACCCATGCAACAGCCATATGCGCAGGCTCCCCAGCAGCCCATGCAGCAGCCTGGACAGCCGTATGCCCCCCAACAGCCGCAGCAGCAGGTGGTGTACTATCCCGTTCCGACGCCTGCGGAGCCCCTCATGCCCACGAGCACCATGGACGGTGGGCCTCGGTTTGGCCAGGTTCCCCAGCAGGTGCCGCAGCAAACGTACCTTCCCCAACAGGGCGTGATTTCGCAGCGGGTAGCGCAGCAAGCACCACAGTCGGCTCCCGCGCCTCAGCAGATGCCGCCCGCGTACCCACCTGCGCAACAGGCGCCCGTCCAGTATCCGTCATCGCAACAGGCACCCGTCCAATACCCACCTGTCCAGAAGTATCCGCAGCAGCCCTCTTCGGGACGCCCTCCGGCACCCGACGGCTTCTGACGACGAGATAAGCAAGCGCTTGGGAGTTTATTGACTTGACGCGCCTCAGGGAGAACGTTCGCTGAATGGGGTCCAAGCTCAAATCGGCATTAGTTTCGGTGCTGAACTAATATGAGCAATAGTCGGGATGCGGATAGACCGAGGATTGTTTGCCGTAAGGCGGTTAGAACCTGGCTGAATATCGATCAAAGTTATTGAACACACAAAATACGCTGATACTTGAACAGCACGAAAGCGCTTATCGTTCGATTGGGTGTTATACGTGCATCTTCGGACAGGAGAACCTTTACTTTCACATCACAATATACCAAGTGTAGTTTAGCCTCCTCGCGTCCCCTCAGACTCGTTCCGAGGAGTACTCGGTGACGCCCCGCGCCTCGAACGAGAAGAGGTCCCCGACCGGGACGCCGAGTCCGTCGGCTATGCGCAGCAGCACGTCGACGCTGGCCGCCGCCTCGCCGTTCTCCACCCGCGAGAGGTAGGGGTAGCTCACCCCCACCATGGCGCCGAAGGCGCGCAGCGAGAGCCCCTCGGCGTCCCTCCGGACCCTGATC
>JAFUBJ010000070.1 GCA_017460265.1 Atopobiaceae bacterium
AAGGACAACCCTGGCCTTACCGCTGCCATCAACGAGGCGCTTGCCGCCATGGCCGACGACGGCTCCATGGCTCAGATTCAGACCACGTGGTTTGGCTCGGAGCTGTAAGGTGCCGGTGAGTCCTCACCACGCCTAAGAGGAAAGCCTGCGGAGCCCCTGCCAAAAGCCGGGGCTCCGCGTCACATGTTTCATTGAGGGGGACAGATGAGTCTCTTCAAAAAGCAGGGGAGAGGGATGCGCGCCGCGGCGTTTGCCGCCTTGGCGCTCGTCCTTGCGCTCGCAACTCCGACGGGCGCCTTCGCACTTACCACCAACAAGGCGACCGCGCGCCCCAACGAGAACGGCGGCTCCGGCGTCATTGGCGGCCTTCCGACGCGCCTTACATGGGAGGGTACCGTCGATGAGGGCGAGGAGGTGACGGCGATCACGCTCGCCCTGCCGCAGGGAGGCACGTTTGCCGGTTCGTCCACCAAGGTGACGGCCCTTGAAGGCCTTTCCTGCACGCGCGTCGAAGGTGTGGCGACCCCTTCCGATAACGAGCTGACCGTAGTGTGCTCTGAGCCCATTGGCGAGGGGCTCCTCATTCGCCTTGAGGTCGAGGGCATGAGCTTCCCCGATGCGGGCGGCGACGTCGTCGTGAGCGGTACCTACGAGAACGCCTCCGGCACGCAGGCCCTGGCGGATTCCAAGCCCATCACGACCATTGCCAACACGGCGCTTCAGGCACTCGTGGCCGACCTTGATGCCAGCCCCGCAGTCGCAGCCTGGAACTCCAATCCCTTCCTGGGCATGTTCTTCAAGCCGCAGCTTCTGGTCACGGCGCTCTTCTCGCTGGTGCCCGGCTGGCTCTTGTGCCTGCTCATTGTGTGCATCGCCTATCCCATTGCCATCCTTCTTGGTCTGGTCTTTGCCTTCATGAAGATCTCGCGCCACAAGATCTTGCGTGCCATCGCCATCGTGTACATCAACATCCTGCGCGGCACGCCGCTCTTCCTGCAGATCTACATCATGTTCTTTGGCCTGCCGATGATGAACATCAACATCGACAACAACGTGCTTGGCGTCATCGTCATTGCCATCAACGCGTCTGCCTACCTGGCCGAGATCTTCCGTGCGGGCATCCAGTCCATCCCGCAGGGCCAGTACGAGGCTGCGTCCTCGCTGGGCATGAGCTACTTCCAGACCATGTTTGACATCATCCTGCCCCAGACCATCCGTCGCGTCATCCCCACGGTCACGAGCGACTTCATCACCTCCTACAAGGACACGTCGCTGCTGTCTTCGGTGGGCGTCATGGAGCTCATGATGTTCGCGAAGAACCTGACCTCAGTTTCCGGCAACATGACCCCCTACGTTGCCGCCGCCCTGTTCTACCTGGTCGTGACGCTGCCGCTCATCAAGGCCGTCACCATCGTCGAGACCCGCATGGCACATGCCGAGCGTGGTACGGGCAAGCGCCCGCGCGGTGGCAGGGCCGTGAAGGAGAACGCTAGGCAGAAAGAGTCCCGTGACGAGGCCGAGCTCTCCCAGCTCGCCGTACACGCCGAAGCCCTTGACCCCGAGAGGGATATGTGGCTTGGCGCCCTTTCCCCGATCAACGGCGTTCCTGCGGAGGTGTAGGCAATGGCACTGTTTGGTAAGAGGCACGCGCATATGCCCAAGGTAGAGGTGCCGCCCGCGATGAACGCCGAAGAGGCGGCGGTTCGTGGCCTCAAGCATGACCTCCCCCTCTCCAAGCACATGTTTGTTGAGGGCGAGCACCCCGTCGTGCGCATCGAGCATCTCAACAAGACCTTTGACGGCGAGACCATCGTGCTTAAGGACGTCAACCTCAACGTCTGGAACGGCGAGATCGTGGTTGTGCTGGGCCCGTCTGGCTCGGGCAAGTCTACGATGCTACGCTGCATCAACCTGCTCGAGACGCCCACGGCCGGTCACATCCTCATCGAGGACGAAGAGATCACGGGCAAGCGGCCCAAGGAGGTCAATTTCATCCGTCGCGAGCTGGGCATGGTGTTCCAGTCGTTCAACCTCTTCCCGCATCTGACGGCCAAGGAAAATGTCATGATCGGCCAGACCAAGGTGTTGGGGAAGTCCAAGGCCGAGGCTGAGGCCGAGGCCATCAAGCAGCTTGAGGCCGTGGGCCTGGGCGACCGCATTGACTACAAGCCGCCCCAGCTCTCTGGCGGTCAGCAGCAGCGCGTGGCCATTGCCCGCGCCGTGGCCATGCATCCTAAGGTGCTGCTCTTTGACGAACCTACGTCAGCACTTGACCCCGAGCTTGTCCGCGACGTCCTGAACGTCATGAAGGACCTTGCGCTTCACGGCGACATGACCATGATCGTGGTCACGCACGAGATGGGCTTTGCGCGCGACGTGGCAGACCGCGTGGTCTTCATGGAAGGTGGCGTCGTTGTGGAGCAGGGTCTTCCCGAGGACGTCTTTGACCACCCGAAGAACGAGCGCACCGCCCAGTTCTTGGGTTCCATCGAGTAAGGCGCGCAAGTCTTTTCAAAGTGCACGGTACCTCTCCGGGTTATCGGCACGGTATTTGGCTTCGTGCAACAGGAACCTACGTCCGCAGCAGTTTCGGCATGCTATTCGGCTTTCTGCAACGCTCCTTTGCGATCTGGCCAGCATAGGTCGGAATGGGCGTTGCAGAAAGCCGAATAGCATGCCGTTTGCGAGCATTGCGGACGTCTCTGTTGCACGAAGCCAAATAGCGTGCCGAAGAATGGCCGAGGCCGGAGTACGGCCCGTCGCCGTACGGCGCCCAAACAAATCGCGAATCCCTTCTGTCGCCTCTGCGAGAACGATTGCCCTTCGCAGCCTTGGTTTTGCCTTCGCTAGAGTCACATGGAGGGGGCGGGCCGATAGTTGATTTCTCTATCTGCATTGGGACGGTTGCTTCGCCCGCCGTGTATAGTAATTGGGCAAGGGAACGACCCCACACGCACTGAACGAGGAGGATTGATATGGCTGAAGATCGCGAGCTTGACGGTCAGGAGGTGTCCGACGAGTCGTTGGACTCCACGGCCGGAGGCATCATTTTCATGGACCTTGACGAAGGTGGTTACGTTGTGGTCGATGACAAGGACGGAAGTTTCCTTTACTCATTCGACAACTTGAAGGATGCGGAGAAATATGCCAAAGAGGAAGGCCTGACGATTGAGGTTGCCCCGCACTGGCAGTACAAGTATCGCTTCCCCGGCGAGACCTGGATCTAAGGGGCGGCCTCGGCGGATCGCCGTGCGGCCTGGCATACGGGGATAGTCCTCATCAAGCAGCCGCACAGCTGGTCGAAGCTGCTGGCATAGATGTTGGTGCAAAAAAGGGGCTCCCAAAGCTTCAAGGCGCTGAAAACCGTTCTATTAAGACGGCCTTTTCGTCCTTGTATCTTTGGGAGCCCCTTCTGCGCTGATTCTCGCTTTGGGTTGCGCCCTTTCAGGTTGTTCTGGTAGGATGAAACACCAGAGAGACGTGCTC
>JAFUBJ010000004.1 GCA_017460265.1 Atopobiaceae bacterium
ACCCGTAGGCAGGCGGAGAAGAAGCGCGACGAGCTGATCCTGGAGCTCGAGCGAAAGGGAGGGGCCCTCGCCACGGGCGTCACCGTGCGCGAGTTCATGGACCGCTTCCTCGACTACAAGGAGGAGTCCGGCACCATCGAGCCCTTCACCGCGCGCGGATACCGCAGCGAGGCATGGCGATCGAGCTCGCGCTCACTACCGGCATGCGCCGGGGCGAGGTCTGCGCCCTGCGCTGGTCCGACCTGGGCGACGACGGCACCATTACCGTCAGCCATGCCCTGGGCAACGCAGACGGCGGGTTCTACGAGAAGGAGCCCAAGACGTCGAGCAGCCGCCGCACCATCCCGCTCACCGCACACACCTTCCAGCAGCTCACGGCCATGCGGGCGGAGTCGCGCCGCCACATGGCCGACTTCGGCCTGGCCGGCGACCCCTACATCCTGGGCACGCAGGAGCCCGACAGCCGCCCCTACAACCCCACCCAGCTCGACAAGGACTTCGCGGCCTTCTGCAAGATGAACGGCTTCTCCTGCACGTTCCACGACCTGCGCCACACCTTCGCGACCATGATGATCGCGGGCGGCACCGACGTGCGCACGGTCGCGAGCTACCTCGGGCATGCCAGCGTGTCCATGACGCTCAACATCTACGCCGACGTGGACCCCGACGCCAAGAAGGCGGCCGTCTCCAAGGTACAGGACTGCTTCGACATGGACTTCGACCTCGACGACGGACCCGCTGCGGCGCCCGCGACCCCGCCCGCACCCGGCATCAGCTTCACCGTCGAGCAACTGGAGGCCATGCTCCAGGCCGCCAAGGCCCAGCAGGCCATGTCCGGGGTGGCGTAGGAAAAGACGCCGAGGGGGCATCCGCCTGAGGTGGGTGGCGGGTGCCCCACCGTGGTACAATTCAACACACTGGATCTGATCGAGAGGCAAACCGAATGACAGACGAAGAGAAGGAAGTAACCGAAGAGGCTTTGGAGCCCGACGTGGTCGAGGAAGAGACTGTCGCAATAGTCCCGGCGAACGAGACGATGATCCGCGACCTCATCTACACGGTGCGCGGCACCCAAGTCATGCTGGACAGCGATCTGGCAAGGCTGTATCAGGTGGAGACGAAAAACCTCAACCGAGCCGCAAAGCGCAATGAGAGCCGATTCCCAGAAGATTTTCGCTTCCAGCTAACCCGGGAGGAGCGGGACGCTTTGAGGTGCCAGATTGGCACCTCAAACGACGACCAGGAATCAGGCAGAGGTGGTCGCCGCTATCTGCCCTACGTCTACACCGAGCAGGGCGTGGCCATGCTGTCGGCGGTCCTCCGCAGTCAAATCGCTATCGACGCAAGCGTCCGCATCATGCGCGCCTTCGTGGAGATGCGCCACTTCATCGCGAGCAACGCCGCGATGTTCGAGCAGGTTCGCGGCGTGGAGCTAAAGCTTCTCGAGTACCAGAAGACAACTGACGAGCGCTTTGAGCGGGTCTTCGACTACATGGAGACACATGACGCCCCCAGGCAAAAAGTCTTCTTCGATGGGCAGGTCTACGACGCCTTCGAGCTCTTGGTCTCAATAGTCCAGCGCGCCGAGCGCGAGATCGTCCTCATCGACGGTTACGTGGACGCGGGCACTCTCAACATCCTCGCCAAGAAGCGCGACGGCGTAGACGTCGCCGTGTGGACGCACCCCCGAACGCGCCTCACCCAGCGCGACGTCGACACGTTCAACGCCCAGTACCCGCAGCTCACGGTCGAGCACACCATCGCTTTCCACGACCGCTTCATCGTCCTCGACGATACGGAGGGCTACTTCGTAGGCGCCTCGCTCAAGGATGCGGGCAAGAAGAGCTTCGCGATTTCGCGCATCGAGGACGAGGCTGCGGTGCACAGCATCCTCGCGAGGTTGGAGGAGCTCTGACGTTTAAGGTTACAACTTGTGACCTTAATCGATGCCCCACAGTCTTGAAGTCACGGATCGTGATAACCACAAAGAGATTCAAAGGAGTGGCCCATGATAGAGCTCAGTCACGTGTCCAAAACGTACGCGGGCAACGACGTGAGGGCCGTCGACGACCTCACCTGGACAGTCGAAGACGGAAAGATCACCGGCTTCTTCGGCCCTAACGGAGCGGGAAAGTCTACCACGCTCAAGATGATCTGTGGCGTGCACTCCATAGACGAGGGTTCGATTTGCATCAACGGGCACGATATTGTTACCGACGACATCGATGCCAAGCGGCAATTTGGCTACGTGCCCGATGACCCGGACCGCTTTTTGCGCCTTACGGGCATCGAGTACCTGAACTTCATGGCGGATGTCTACGGCACGCCCGCAGAGGGCCGAGCACCCTTCATCGAAGACTACGCAAAGCGCTTTGAAATCTATGATGCCCTGGGAAACCGCATTGGCGACTACTCCCATGGCATGCGCCAGAAGGTCCACGTTCTGGGCGCGCTCATACACGAGCCGAGCGTCTGGATTCTGGACGAGCCGATGATCGGCCTCGATCCGAAGGGCGCCTACGAGCTGAAGGAAATGATGCGCGAGCACGCTGCCGCTGGCAACTCGGTACTCTTCTCCACCCACGTACTCGAGACTGCCGACCAACTGTGCGACGCCGTGTGCATTATCGCGCACGGACGCAAGCTCTTCGACGGCACGCTGGATGAACTCAAGGCAGCCCATCCGAACACAAGCCTCGAGCAGATCTTCCTGGAGATGACGGCCGATGAATAGCATTCTGCTCCTCACGAAGCTGCAGCTGCGGCAAACGTTCGGGGGCGTCCGCGCGGCCATCGAGAAGCGCACGGGCGCGAACGGCGCGATGGCGGGCACGGCGATCATCGGCATCATCCTGTTCGCCGGCATCGCGTGGATCGGCTACTCCGCCTTCGGCCTCGTAGGCAAGCTGGGGCTGGCCAAATCCGTCTACAACATCCTGTTCATGGCGTGCGGCGCGCTCACGTTCACGTTCTCGCTGCCGTCCGTCCTCGGCGCCTTCTTCGGCTCCTCCGACATCAACGACCTGCTGCCGCTGCCCGTCTCGCCCTTCGCCATCGTGTTCTCGAAGGCGTTGGGCGCCCTTGCCACCGCCTACCTTTGGACGTTCGTGTTCATCGCGGCGCCGCTGGCGGGCT
>JAFUBJ010000071.1 GCA_017460265.1 Atopobiaceae bacterium
GCCATAAGTAGTACAGCGCGCAACTAATCACGATAGCGATGGTCAAGAAGCTCACCGGTTGATCGATGTAGCCAATATGACCGTCTGCAAACAGCGCCAGCACTATGATGAATGCGACAAATAGAGGAAACCAGGCGTACTTTCTCGTGGTGGAATTGTTATCGCGAATCGTCTGATAGACGAGCTCGGAAAGCAGAAAAAGACTTATGATCAGACAGCTTTGGCTGAGGAGCAGAAATCCACCTTCATAGTGATTCTTCGCATTGATCGTAAAGCAGATGTCAGAGAAGAGGGCAGTCATATAGATTGCCGCATTGGCCCAGACCAAGCCCCACTCCCACTTATAGCTACGTTCAGGGTGCGCAACGCGCAAAAACAGAAGCAAAATGATGGGACGAATGCTATAGCCGATGATGGAGTCCACGATGCGCAACCCAATGTTGGGAGTGCCCACGCAGAGCAGGTAGTCCAGATAGTTTTGCGCCATCAGGGCAAGCTCCAGCAAACATATGACGAGCATGCTTCGCTTTTGGCGCTTTCGCAGATAGGGGTCAATCCCTATGGCGGAGGCCACCCCCACCAACAACATTACGCCGGGAACAACGCAGAGTAGCTCAACATAGTGAGTCTGGATAAACATGTTGAACGGATCTCCCACGGGAAACTCACCTCCCTACTCTACGCTCGTACCCTGCAGCAGGTAGATTACGGCAGGCTGGGACCGTACGTCAATCAGCTTTACTTTGCCGCGGTTGGGAATCGAGATGCTCGCCACAGTGCTGAAAGTACCGCCTTTGGGAGGTGAACCCCAGGCCTCAGCGATTCTCCACACGACCCCACGAGCACATCATAGCTCGTCTCCCTCAACAGCAGGGACTCGATGATGACGGCAGGCGCTCATTCGGACGTTCGGTGGTCGGTTTTGGTCCGGTTGGGCGCATGGAGAGCTCATCCGGACGAAAGAGGGCACACGCTCGAACGTGCTTAGGGCCTGTGAAAGGTACTCAACTGCCAGTTGACTTCCCAGCTCAATGGTCCCATTTTGTCGCAACCAAAAATCCAACGGCTGCGTTATGGCGCATCTGCAGCCCATGAGTCATGATGAAGCCAGAAGACGTCTTCCCGCACACACCGAGAGGAGATGGAGCATACCATGAGCATCAAGAACACCGAGACCCTTGGACGCAGAATCGCCCGCATGCGCCTGCAGCACGCCATGACGCAGGAGCGTCTTGCCAACATTGCAAACGTGAGCTCGCAGGCCGTGAGTAAGTGGGAGAACGACCAGAGCTATCCCGATATACTACTGCTGCCGGTTCTTGCCAAGACCTTTGGCGTAACCGTCGACGAACTGCTGGGGGTCGAGAGTCCCGTAGCGGTTTCCCCAGTTGTAACGGAGCTGGAGCACCAGACCATGCCCATGCCTGAGCCGGAACCTGAGCCCGTTCTGGAGCCTGAGCCCGTTCCGGAGCCTGAGCCCGCACCGGAGCCTGAGCCCACACCGGAGCCCGAGCCTGAGCCTGATCCGATGCACGAGCAGGAACCATCTCCTCGCGAAGCACCCACAACCGAGGAAACGTCTGAGGAGATCGACGAACGCGCCACGCACCTGCGCCTTCACGTCATCCAACGCGGAAGGGATGCGGTAAACATCGCGATTCCCCTCGTTGCCGCACGCCTCGTGTCCAACGTGGCGGGATTCATCCCAAGCCGCATCGTGGATGGAATTGACGTCGTCGAGCTCGCCAGAAGCGCCCAGAGCGCAGGAAGAGGCACGCTTGTTGACATCGACGATGGCAACGACCGCGTGATCATCACCCTCGAGTAGCGATTGATGCGTGCTCTTCGAGGCCATCAGCGCCTTCATTACGAACACCCCGCTCAGACTATTCATGTTTTGGCGGGGTGTTCCTCTCTTCGATTGTTCAGGTTCGCGATTACTACCACTTTTTGCGCGTTTTGGTGACGCCAGATTTGGCAGACGCTCATTTTGGCTCCCTTTTGCCGCGAGGTTGGATTGTCGCACAGCGTCTACCTGCAGTTTTTCAAATGACTGTTTTGCATAAAATCGCATTCAAACTGTATCGTATCCAAAACGTCAAAAAAGTGGTACAAATTGCCCGACCTAGTCGTGGAAAGTGCACCCTTGCCGATGGTAAAGTCGAGGAACACGCGCTCGAGCACCGGTCGACTATAAAGGGTGCGCCCCTTGGTTGGTTGAATGGGAATCTGGGGCCAGCAGCTGACGAAAGGACAACAAGAATGGAAGTCAAGGCTTGGGAGTACGACGAGTTTCCTGCGTTTGACGAGGAGGTGTCCGGAACCACTTGGCTTGACACCACAGGCGACGAAGTGGGCGTCCGTTACGTCTCGAATGTCGAGTACGAATGTGTGGACGGAATAAGCCGCGTCCTTCAGATCCTGATTCCCAACAGCCGCAACGCCAAGGCGCCACGAGAAGGGCACGCGGCAACGCGCGCCTATCCGTGCATCATCTATGTGCAGGGTTCTGCATGGATGGTCCAGGACGTGTACGGCAACCTTCCCTGCATCGCGCGTCTTGCCGAGCGCGGCTATGTGGTGGCAGTGGTCCAATACCGCGACAGTTCTGTGGCCACGTTCCCCGCACCCGTGCAGGATGCTCGCAACGCCGTACGGTTCATACGCACGCATGCGGCTGAATACGCCGTCGACCCCACGCGCGTGGTCGTGATGGGCGACAGCTCGGGTGGCCACACCGCCGTATACGCCGCCCTCATGCATGACGACGACACCGACGCAAACCTCTTCCCCGGAACGTCGGCAGAGGTCAGCTGCGTTGTCAACCTCTATGGGTCCACC
>JAFUBJ010000072.1 GCA_017460265.1 Atopobiaceae bacterium
CCTCCGTCAAGCAGTTCCGCGAGCTTGTGAACGAGCTGACGCTCTTTTTGGGCTACGAGGCAATGCGCGACCTGCCGCTCGAGGACGTTGAGGTCGAGACTCCGCTCGAGGTCACGACGTGCAAGCGCCTTGCCGGCAAGAAGATCGCCGTCATTCCCATCCTGCGCGCAGGCCTGGGCATGGTGGACGGCATCCTTGACCTCGTGCCATCCGCACGCGTGGGCCACGTGGGCATGCAGCGCAACCCCGTCACGCACGAGCCCGAGCAGTACTTCCGCAAGTTCCCGCCTGACCTCGAGAAGCGTATCTGCCTCGTCGTCGACCCCATGCTCGCAACGGGCGGCTCGCTCATCGCGACCATCAAGTTCCTCCGTGAGCAGGGCGTCAAGGACCTGCGCTGCCTCACCTTGGTGAGCTGCCCCGAAGGCGTGAAGGCGGTCTTGGACGCCGATCCTGACGTTCGCCTGTTCACCTGTGTCGTAGACCGTCAGCTTAACGAGAAGGCCTACATCCTTCCGGGCCTGGGAGACGCGGGGGACCGCATCTACGGCACCAAGACGCATGAGGCATGAGCTCGCTAGCTGCCATCCTGTGCGGCGTGGTATGCGGCTTAGCTGCAGCCACGCCGCTCGTCATCTTGCTTCGAGGCAACGAGAAGGACCTTGGACGCGGTTTAGTCGCGGTGATTGCCGCGTTCACGGTCATCCAAGTCGCCATGCTTGGCGTGCATGCATGGTGGCCACTCCTTGTGGCACCATTTGGCGTCACTGCCACGTTGACGTTTCTTGCCGTGACTATAGTTGGGGCGCTGTGAGTGCGCTGCTGAGGCTCTCTCCTTTTGATATGTGACAAAAAGGGAGTACCCCAACGGCATGCCCCGATGTCGTATGCTGTTCTCCAGCTAGGACAATCGTCGTGCAAAGGAGCGCTTCACATGGTCCTCACCCCACAGCAAGCCCGACGCTACTACCGACTGTTCGACCAGCTCGTCGCCTATGTTGCTCTTCGACTCGACATGTTGGGCGTGCTCGTCCGACGCGATGGGACCCTGCGTGACGAAGGCATCCTCGAGGTTGCTCAGGCACTTTGGGAGACCAGGCAGAACATCGGTCTGATCGATGACTACCTCGCTGAGAACCCCGATGGGCTGGGAAGCGCCGATCGCCGCGAGGTGGCTTCGTGGAAGGAGGGCGTCTATGCCGACTTTGCCATCCTGCGCGAGGGAAGCAGCACGTTCTTCCTGTACGGAGACCATGCCTTTGCGGTGCGTGGGCTCAACAACGAGGTGGACAAGGTGATCGCGGCGTCACTCCCGGCGTTCGCGAGCACAGCCATCATGCCTTTTGACGGCCTCATCACCTACTGCACCTGCATGAGTGCGCTTCCCGTGAGCATCGGCCCCAACATGGTGCGCTCCATGGCCGATGGCTTGACAAGGGCGCGCGAGGAGGGGAAGTGCGCCACCACGGCACGGCAGCTCATGCAGATGATGCCCGACGCGCGCGAGGAGCACCTGCAGCACGAGGCGGAGGACTTCGCCCGCCAGACGGAACTGGAGATGAATGCGCACGAGCTGGCACAGGACCAGCACGAGGGTGTGCTGGTAGGGCTCTCGTGGGAAGATCGCGAGAAGGCGATAGACGCGCATATCAAGGAGGAGGGCCCCTTCCGCAATAAGGAGCTAGTGTACGCGCTCGTCGATTCCTGGTGCACAAAAGGAGCGCCGGTGCACACGCTGGAGGGGGCCCTAGGAAAGCTTGACCGAAAACAGCTGATGGAGGCCGCCCGTCGCTTCGAGGTGCCTGGCGTGCTCTCCAAGATGGGCAAGCAGAAGCTGGTGAAGTTGGTTGCATCAGCGACTCCGCGCGACCAGGAGGTCTTCTTGGGCACGGCGCTCATGAGCGGCGAGCGTGCGGTGCACGACTTACGCTGGGTGTACGAGGCGGGCGGGCGCGTGGATGTGCCGACCGCCGAGGTTACGCGCGGCTTCGATGTGCCCGAGCCGCAGTTTCCCACCACGCAGCTCTTTAAGGTGGGAGATACTTACTCCTGCGTAATGATTGACGAGGCGCGTGAGGCATTTGCCGAGGTTGACTGGGAGCTTGAGCTGGCAACGGGCCGCTTTGTCGACGAGGTGCTCCGCCGCATCGACCTCATGGTGGAGTTTCGCGGCGTGGTCGAGCTGGTTGAGGCAATGCGCGAGGCCTTGACTGGCATGGACATGTCGGCCAACCCGGGGGTGGAGGTGCTGCTACACGCGCTTCGTCAGCGCATTGATGCGGAGCAAACGTGCTTTGACATGGTCATCGTTGATGAGGTGACCTATCTTGCGCACTTTGACATCACGGGCTACGACGAGGCCGAGTTTGACGAGGGGTACGTGCTGGACATCTTGGATGCCCAAGAGGGCAAGGAACCGCGCCCCATGGCCGAGGTGTGGGGCAAGTACCGTGCCCTGATCGACTGGGTGCTCGATCGGCCTGCGGCACGCAACCTGACCGCCTATCTCGATGCCCATGTGCCAAATGACCGTGACGACTATTATTTTGCGGACCGCGTCGTGGAGGATGTCGTGGTCCTCTCGCGCGATCAGCCCGACATCCATGAGATTCTGGAGACCATCCAGCAAGACGGGCTTCTACTCACCGAAGCGCAGCTCAACTACCTGCTAGAGCTGCTTACCGAGTTGATCAACGACGTACCGTGCTGGGCCAACAACGGCTGGACGCCTATGGAACTGCACGAGATGACGGGGTGGTAGCCATCAGCTATGAGAGACGGGGCTGTACTGCAAATAACATAAATTCAATTTCATCGGCGTGATCCTTGCAAATCAACTACCTGCTGATATATGAAAGTGAACTATTGACTGCGGGTTTGAATGTATGTTATTCCTCCAATCGTGCGGGCAAGGTGCTCCAGATGGCGCCCTCATTCTGCCGCCGTTCCAGAGATGTAGCTCACCAGAAGTTCGACAAACACGTCCATTAGCACGGGCGAGACAGAGCACGTCTCGGGGTCGGGCGGAAGGAACGGGAGCACCACCGTGCGATCCACCACGTCCGCATAGGCGTGCGAGGCGTTTGTTGTGACAAGCAAGATGCGGCCGGTCGCCGCGGAGGCAGGCCCCATTACCTCTGCCTGCGCCGAGTTCGAGAACACAATAAGCAGGTCGTTCTCGCCCATGTGATCGGCATATTCCTTCAGCATGTCAAGCGGACAGACATGGACAAAGATGCCCGCCTTACGAACCAAGCTCTGAAGCAGCAGGCCGGGATGTGCGCTCTTTCCAATGCCCGTCACAAAGACGCGGTCGAATCCTCGCACGTAGCGTGCGAGCTCTTGCAGGTACGAATCCGTAAGCACGCGTTCGGAGGCGGCCAGGAGCCTCTCAAGGCGCTCGAAGTAGAAGAGGCGGTTGGGGTCTTCCGAGACCTGCTGCTGCGCCAGCCACGTGGTCATGTCTGAACGAAAGTCCTGGTAGCGTGCGTATCCAATGGTCTTGACGAAGCGGCTCAACGCAGATTGCGACACGCCGCACGCCTCCGCGAGCTTGGTGGTGGATTGGTACGTCACCTGATCTGGATTGGCCATGATGGCATCGTAGATCTGCTGGTCGTTCTTCGTGAATTCGGCCTTGTGCTGCGCCATCGCCTGTATTGGGTCCATCCTGGCTCCTTCCTCAACAACGTTATGATAGAGCATGGAAAGGGCAAAACAAATATTCAATGCATAAGAAATTCCAAATTGACTATTTACAAACACGCGTTGAGTGAATAGAATATGCATCAAGCGGA
>JAFUBJ010000005.1 GCA_017460265.1 Atopobiaceae bacterium
AGTCAGCCTGACTCACAAGGGAGTATCCCCTTCGAGTCAGTATCCCCTTCGAGTCACAGAAAAGCGCCCCTCGGTACATCCCAAGGGGCGCTCATCGTGTGCTGCGACTATCGCTTACCAGATGGAGTCAAACTCGGCCATGTTCCTGTCGATGTCCTCCTGCGTGAAGCCAAGGCCAAACTCATTGAGCTTGGCAAAGACGTTCAGCATGTCGGCGCGGGCGGCCTCATAGGACATGCCCTTCTCCTTGTAGCCCGCAACCATGTCGGCAACGGTAATCTTCGTGGTCTCGCCGCCCATCAGGTCCATCATGCCACCAGCGACGCCCTCAAGAGCCTCATCGCTGATCTCGACGCCATCAAAAATCTTTCCAGACATTGTTCTTCCTTTCGGTCTGTGCCGCAAGCATTTCTTGCGGTCTCTCTCGAACTGACAATACTACGTAGATGGAATGCCTTCCGTCTCAGTATGCCGAAAAAGTGTGCACTCCGTGTGAAAACGCCTAGTACAGGATCAGCGCGATGAACTCCAGCGGCACGTCGCCCGTGTTTGCCAGCGCGTGCGTCTCACCGTCATTGCAGACGGTGGTGTCGCCAGGCCCAACCTGCACGATGGTGCCGTTGTCGTTGTATTCGCCCGTGCCCGACAGAAAGTAGAAGATCTCGTTGTCGCCCTCGTGCTTGTGCTCGCCAATCGTGTTTCCCGGCGGAAGGATCATGTGGTTGAACAGCCGACCCTTGCCGTACAGCTCGTCCACGCTCTCGCAGATCTTGTGCTGTTCGGTCTCACCATTTCCGCCCCGGATGCACCTGAACTCGATGACCTGGTCTTCCTTCTTGCGAATCATGTGCCACTCCTCTCAGTTTTCCTACACAAACAACGACTCGAGCAGAGCCCGTATGTCCTTGGTCGTAACGTCCGCACGCGTGTTGTTGACCGATCCGTTGCCCTCCCAACGCGGCAGCGCCGCCGCAATCTCCTCTGGTGTCATGCGGATGCCGAAGTCCGGCAGGCAGGCGCGAATAAGGCCGGCCAAGGTCTCTTCGTCAGAGCCAATCTCTGAATAGAACGCTGCGGCATAGGCAGCGTCGTAGCTGCGCACGCACGAAAGCATGGCGGGAAGGAACGTTGCGCAGGCAAACCCATGGGCAACGCCGTAGTTCTCCGTAAGGTAGTAGCCCACGTTGTGCGGGAAGCACGTGCCCGTGGTGTTGATGGCAAGGCCACCCAGGATGGAGGCCTCGTAGAGCTGACGACGCATTTCGGCACCCAGCTCCTTGCCCAGCGCGGCGGCGGCAAGCGGCTCCATTGCAAGGCGTATGGCGCGCACCGCAAAGGCGCGAGATATCTCGTCCGCCTTGCGGCTGAAGTAGCTCTCAGCGGCGTGCGCCAACACGTCCACACCGCACGAGAGCGTGACTGCGGGTGCGCACGTGTGCGTGTACCTGCTGTCCCCAAAGGCAACGGCAGCGTAAAGGCGGTCGTCGTGGATGCTGTGCTTGCGCGCAGCCACATCGGTGAGCACCGACACCTTGGTGACCTCGCTGCCGGTTCCCGCCGTGGTGCCCACGAGCACGATGGGCAGAGGGGCCTTCTCCCATGCCTTGGCGTAGAAGCCCGCCTCGTCGAGCGAGGGGTTTGCCGCGAAGACGGCAACGGCCTTTGCCGCGTCAAGGGCTGAGCCGCCGCCAATGCCGCAGATGAACTGGGCATCGTGCTCTGAGGCAAAGCGACCTGCCTCGGCGCACGCAGAGACAGGCGGGTTCTCGGTGACGCCGTCCCACACGACGTAGTCGATGCCAGCCTCCGCGAAAGCCTTGGCCACGTCATCCAACGCACCGCTGGCCTTGGCAGCGTGCTTGCTGGTCACCAGCTCACACGTGCTCCCCAACGCACAGAGCTCGCTCGCATGGAGCGCAACGCAATCTGACCCGGCATACAGGCGAGTCGGCATGAAGTAGTCCATCACAATCGCCCCCTTCAGGCTATAACCTGCCCCATCAGAGCATCTGAGAAATGGCGCAAAAGGGCGTTCCGCCCAGCGGGATGGGACGAGAATGGCTCGGCAAAGTGCCGCAGTCACCTAATCCAGAAGGTCGCGCAGGGCATCGGGCTCCAGGCAGTGGCGCTTGCCACAAAAGTGGCAGTAGACCTCAGCGGACTCTTCGTGCTCGATCATGTCGAGCAGCGTCTCTCGTCCCAAGGCAGCCACGGCACGTCCCGCGCGCACATCGTCGCATCCGCAGTAGAATTCCGCCGGCACGACCTCGAGCTCCTGGTAATCCATGCCGGCAAGGATGTGCTCAAGCATGTCGGTGGGAGCCATGCCCGCCTCGAGCAGGTCGGTAACGGACGTCAACCCCGAAAGGTTCGCTTCGAGCTGGTCAACCACCTCATCGAGATGCCCCGGCATGAGCTGCACGATGAAGCCACCGGCTTGGCGAATGCTCGTGTCGGTATCCACCAGCACGCCGACCCCCACCGAGGTGGGAATCTGGTCGCTCACGGCAAAGTAGTAGGTCAGGTCCTCCCCTATCTCTCCCGACACCAGCTCCACCTGGCTGGAATACGGTACGGTACCCGGTCGGTCAATCACCACGGAAAGCGAGCCCGCACCAACGCCCGAGCCCACGTCAAGGTGCTCGTTGGGCCTAAGGGGCAGCCACACATGCGGGTGGTTCGCAAAGCCTTTGACCTGGCCTTTGTTGTTGGCAGTCACCGTCAGTCCGCCAATGGGGCCGTCACCTCGAACGCTCAGCGTGACAAGCTCATCGTCACTCTTGTACATGAGGCCCATCATCTGGCCCGCCATCATGAGCCTGCCGAGCGCAGCGCTCACCAGCGGGCTAGTCCCGTGGTTCTCGTGGGCAACTTGCACCGTGTTCCGCGCGGTTATGGCAAAGGCGCGGACCATGCCGTCCGCCGCAGTGCCGCGCACGATGTGGTCATTCAGACGCACGCGCGCGTCATCAAAGTCAATGACGTCAGTGTTCAAAATCCGTTCCCTCGCGGATGAGCATCATAGGGCGCAGTAGCGCTCCCATTCGCTCATGATCGTATCCATCAGCGGAGCGTAGTCTGTTTCGGTGCGGGCGCGCAGAAGTTCCGTTATTTCCTCAATCGGCTTCTGGACAGGCGTAATGGCGAGGTTGGCCAAGACGCCCTTGAGAGCGTGAGCCGCCTCGAAGGCCGTATCAAGGTCTCCCGTGTCCACGGCAGTCTTGAGCTTGTCAAATCCCTGCTCCGTCTTGATGGTCTCTGCCAGCTGCAGGTAGAAGGCTTCCATGCCCATGCACCTGCCAAGGCCCTCGTCTACGTTTGCGCCAAAAGCCCTCAGGTCGTCAAGTGTCATCGCTTATCCTCCGTGCCTTCCTCAAGGCCCTTGAGCCGCTTCTTATCCTCATACATGGCAGCATCTGCCCGGCTGAACACGCTGGCAAAGGACGTGTCCTCTTCGGGATCCCACACGGCAAGGCCACCCGCAATGGATACGCCCCCTCCCATGCCCCTGCACCGCTTGTTATGGTCGGCAAGCATCTCCATGAGATCGTTGCGCGAATCGTAGTCGGCCCCAAAGAGAATGGCCACAAACTCGTCGCCACCAATGCGGAATACCGGGCTGTGCTTGAACACGTCGCAGACCACGGTGCAGGCGTTCTTGATGTATTGGTCGCCCGTGGCATGGCCAAAGGTGTCGTTGATCTGCTTGAGATCGTTAATGTCGCAGACGACCACCGCAAAGGGAGACTGCGTACCCTTGCCAATTGCCTGGTCTATGTCATGCTCCACACGCATATAGGCATGCTTGCTCTTGACGCCCGTGAGCGCATCCTGGTTGGCAATCCGCAAGGCACGCGCATGCTCCTGTTCGCGCTTGATCTGCTCGTCAACGTTGCTAATGCCAATGACCACGTGATTGTCAGAGCGGTCCTCGATCCGTGTGGCCTTCATCTGCATGTACGACAGGTTGTCGTCAATCACCAGGCGATACGTGAGCGTGAAGGTGCTCTCCCGCTCGAGGGCGGCAAGCATGTTCTTCTTGGTATAGGCAGATAGCACGATGTCGGCGTCGTCTGGATGCACGAACTTCAATACCTCGTTAGTCATCATCTTGAAGAAGTCTTCGCCATCCGTCTCGATGTCGGCTCCATCATGCTGTGCAATCGGGTGGTACTCGACATAGTCATCCGACTCTGTGTTGATGTAGTAAATCTGAGAATAGTCCATTGCAAGCGCTTGAACGATGCTTGCGTAGGTAACCGCGTTTTGATGCTGGCCGAGCAGATTCTCGTTCCCTTGTTCCTTTTCCAAATTGCTCACGCTGACAATGAGGTGGTTTCCTCTCGTGCCGGCGACCAACGTAACCCTCAGACGATGCGGCACCTGCTTCCCGTCGACAAGCAATCGATAGGAAATCGCAACCACCGGTTGGCGCGAAAGCTTGACCAACAGACGGTCCTTGTCGAGCGCCCGCATGAGCAACTCTCTGTCTGCGGGATGGACGATTTGGCCAATGTTGTATACGCAATCCCCAAAGAAGTCGTTTCCGTCTATCTTGAGGCTGGCTCCGGCAAAAGAACCGCCCGTCCTGTACTCGTGATAGGCTCCCGAGCTGACGTCTACGTAATAAATCGCCTCGATGCTGTCAGACATCGTTCGGGCAATGCTGCCAAAGTCGGGTTCGCTCATCTTGACGCTGGCATCTGCATCTTTGACCTGTTCATCGATATCGCTCACGCCAATGACGATGTGGTGGTCATCGTGCGTGTTGGCGCGCACGGCCTTCATGCTGTGCAATGTGCCACCATCCAGGGAGTCCACGCGATAGGCAATGACGAAGGGCTCCGATCCCGAAAGCCTGCCCAGCAGCTCCTCCTTTATCAGGAGGCCCTTGACATAGTCGCGGTCTTGGGGAGCGACCGCATCGAGGATGAGATGCTGAACGTCATCAAAGAAGTTGACGCCACTGCTCTCTATCTGAAGGTTCTCCTGCTTCCCCTGCGAGGTGAACTCGACGTAGTGGTTGCTGTTGGTATCCACGTAGTAGATGGCCTCGAAACCACTCGAGAGAGCATGCGTAATCTCACCAAAGGCCGAGTCGTGGTGACCGGTCACCTCTCGTGGGGTCTCGACCTCTGACGCAAAGCCATCCACGCCGTGGCGGATGCGCTCGATTATGAACTCCTCGTATTCCTCGGTGGGCACGGGACGAGAGAAGTAGTAGCCCTGCACAAAGTCGCAGCCCATCTCACGCAGGGCGACCATCTGATCCTCAGTCTCGACACCCTCCGCGATGACAGGGACGCACAGGTAGTCGGCAATGTCGATGATGACCTCGAGAATGCGTGTGTCTCTACGCCCGCTGAATGCGTTGCGGATGAACTGCATGTCGAGCTTGATCGCATCGATAGGCAGCGTCGAAATCATGTTGAGCGACGAATAGCCCGTGCCAAAGTCATCCATCTCGATGCTAAAGCCGAGCCTCCTCAGGCGATTGACCGTCTCGACGATCTGCTCGGAGTCTTGCGTATACGCCGACTCCGTGATCTCAAGGAGCAGGTCGTGAGTGGAGAGGCCGTTCTCCTTCAGAATCTCGAGCATGGTGTCCACCAGATGCGGATCGTACATGTCGATGCGTGACACGTTGACCGACACGGGGACCGAGAACCCCAGGCGGTCCTTCCAGTCCCTGATGCGAGCGGCAGTCTCGCGCCAGACGTACAGGTCAAGACGCTGAATGAGGCCATTGGTCTCAAAGAGCGGGATGAACACGCCCGGCGAGATCATCCCCAGCTTGGGATGCTTCCACCTCACCAGGGCCTCCGCACTCGCAAGCACGGGAATCTCGGGATGCACGTCAAACTTGGGCTGGTAGAAGACCGTGAACTGCCGCTCCTTGATTGCAGCGTCAAAGTTCTCGATGAGCTGCTCGGAATAGAGCTCCTTCTCGTGCAGAGCGTTGTCGTAGACGCCAATGCGCTTGGTGAAGCTCCCCTGCACCGTGTCGGCAGCCATCTTAGCACGGTCAAAGCGCCGCTGGATCTCAAGCGCCTTGTCGACACAGGCATAGACTCCCATACGAAGCCACACGCGGTTCCCCTCGGAGCTTTCGCTGGCAAGGCGGACGGACGTGTCGTCGAGCAGCCTCTCGTAATCCAAGCCATGAGGACAGTAAACCATGAACGTGTCGGCCTCGCGACGACAGACGATGCCATCACTGTCAAAGACCAATGCCCTCAGCGCCTCGCCGATGCTGCGAAGCAACTTGTCGCCGTACATCGTGCCAAAGCGCTCGTTGATCATGTGAAAGTGGTTCACGTCGATGACGATGGCATCCATGTCGACGTTCTTGTGGTGCTGGTCATACTGCTCGGCATAGCGATAGAAGAATTCGCGGTTGTAAAGGCCCGTCAGCGTGTCGCGTTCCGTAGAGTTGATGATCTGACGGTCCTCGGAGAGCTCGATGGTCCTCAGCACGCGCGCCAGGATGACACCCGGCTGCGGGTAGGGCTTGGGAATGAAGTCCGTGGCACCAATGGTCAGGCACTCGATTTCGGAGTCCTGGTCGGAAGAGATGACGATGGCAGGAATCTGCGAGATGGCAGGATCTGCCTTGGCAAGCTTGAGCATCTCAAGGCCACTCATGACCGGCATCATCAAGTCGAGCAGGATGAGCGATAGCGTGTCCTTGTTCTCGTACACCAGGTCAAGCGCCTCCTTGCCATTGGAGGCAAAAAGCAGCTCGTACGAGTCCTCAAGGACGGCTCTCAGCAGCTCGCGGTTGATAAACTCATCGTCGGCAACGAGGATCTGACGCTTCCCGTTGACCGAGTGGAATCTCTCGTGACTCTTCAGCATGGCTCAGTCTTTCCCGCTTCGTGGCTCAGGCAGCTGCCTGCCCATATATGTAAGCCGCCGTCAAATACAGATCGAGAACCAACCTTATTTCCGACAAGCCCGCAGTACAAGAATCGCTGGACGACGCGACACCCGTTTGCGTGGCTCCTAGAGGTACTTCCGCCAGTCGTCTTCTTCCTCGTCGTCCTCTTCCTCATGCACTTCCTCGACCTTCTGGCGATCAGCAAGCTTCACGTAAGGCTCGGGGTTTGTCTCCGGGAAGCACGCAAAGGCATGCTCAAAGCGCTGGAAGTTCTCGTCAAAGCGAGTGGAAGGAACCGCAAAGAACACCTGCCTTGCCACGTGCTTGCCACTCGCAAGCTCCTCAAGGAAGACGCGTGCCACAAGGTCGGCATCCCAACCAAAGACTCCGCAACCATAGGCGCCCAGCACGAGCTTCTCGTGCCCCAGCTCGTCTGCGATGGCCAACACAAAGCGGATGCGGCTCCGCAGGTACTTGAGAAGCGTCTCTTCGTCAATGCGATAATCCTGGCGGGCGCGACGCGCGTTGGGGGCAGCCACCACGATGACGTCGGCATAGCCATGGTAGCGATCGCGGTCAAAGCGGACCTTGGGCACCACGATGCCGCGGTTGCGATAGAGCTCGCAGTTGATGTTGCGACGGCGATTCTCGCCGTACCACGCCTTCTGCTCGCGCAACACGTTATAGAGCGTCGACTCCGCGCAAAGGGCCTGCTCCTGGCCCCAGTTTCCACGCTCATAGCCGCCACCGGGATTGGTGAAGGACGCAAAGTCAAGAAGGGCGAGGTCGCAGTAGTTGGCAACGCCTCGGCCATGCTCAATGACCGCGGCCACGCCATCCTGGTCGAGCACGTGCACCTCGGGAACGCATCCCTCTGCGGACACTTTGGGCATCGAGTCGTAGGTCTTGAGCTCGGCAAACGAGCGCTCTACCTCCTTGGTCAGGCGAGCATCAACGTCCGCGATATGTTGTGTGGCTGCCTGGGCACGCTCAGCCTTGCGGTCTGTACTTCTTTTTGTATCGCGGTCCTGAAACGCCATCGATAATCAACCCCTCGTTCCTCTTGCTGGTAGCGCACGCGCCTTCCATGACACGATAATGATAGCTGTATCGAGCGGAATTAGGGGCCTACTCAAGGTACATGAACAATTAGGCACGATATTTGCCTTCCTGCAACAAAACACCCAGGATTAAGCAGTTTCGGCACGGTATTTGTTATCGTGCAACACAATGAGAAGACAAGAGGGCGTTTACAGCCAACAAATCGTTGCACGAAGACAAATACCGTGATGCCGACACGTGCTCGAGAACGTTCTGTTGCACAAAGACAAATACCGTGCCGTACCAACAAGAGGTCGAAGCAAGAAGAGGCACATTGATGGGACTGGCCCCTTTCGGCGATTTCTTTCACGCCGAAAGGGGCCAGCTGTTAGGCATATGGGCCGACGCGGAATGCGCTAGCGTTCTTCGCGGAAGTACGGTAGGCCCAAGCTCTCCGGAGGCTGGTTCTCGCGCTGGTTGCGCAGTGACGACAGCACCAGCACCACGATGGTGACCACATACGGGAGCATCTTGTAGAGCTCCTTGACCGCAGGACCCGACGGGATGAAGACGTACAGGATGTACAGGCCGCCAAAGAGGACCGAAGCGATGGCGCTCACCTTGGGACGCCAGATGGTGAAGATGACGAGGGCAAGCGCAAGCCAGCCACGGTCGCCAAAGGCGTCGTTAGACCACACGCCGTTGGCGTAGTCCATGACGTAGTACAGGCCGCCCAGACCAGCGATCATGCAGCCGAGGCAGGTCGCCACATACTTGTAGCGGGTGAGGTTGATGCCCGCCGAGTCAGCCGTGGCAGGGTCCTCGCCCACGGCGCGCAGCTGCAGGCCCACGCGCGTATGCTCCAGCACGTAGGAAGCGGCAAGCGCGGCAGCAAAGGCAATATAGGCCAAAAAGCCATAGCTCAGGAAGCACTTGCCAAACCAACCCATCGAGCCCGCAAAGGGCAGCGATCGTCTAAAGAGGTTGCTTGTGGCAGACAGCGCGATGGACGGTACCTGCGCGCCCGTCAGCTTGATGAGCGAGCCGCCAAAGAAGTTGCCAAAGCCCACGCCAAAGGTGGTCATGGCAAGGCCCGTCACGTTCTGGTTGGCACGCAGCGTGACGGTGAGGAAGCAATAGAGCAGGCCCATGAGGAGCGACCCAACAAGGCAGCACGCCACGGGAATGAGCAGGCCAAGCGCCGCGTTGATCTGCGCGCCGTCCAGGCTGCGCTCATAGAGGAACGAGCCGATGACGCCGCAGATGGCGCCCACGTACATCACGCCGGGAATGCCCAGGTTGAGGTTGCCGGACTTCTCGGTGATGATCTCGCCGGTACTGCCATAGAGCAGAGGCACGCCCTGGGCGACGGCCCTGGGGACAAAGGAAACCACATCAAGCATCGTGTCCGCCCTCCTTCTTGTCAAAGTGCACTTGGTACGCGATGAAGAACTCGCACCCGATGATGAAGAACAGGATGATGCCCGTAAGGATGTCGCCAAAGCTGTGGTTGAGACCGTACGCCGTGGAAATCTCGCCAGCGCCAGAGTCCATGACCACCAGAAGGAAGCTCGACGCCGCCATCACGAGCGGGTTGAACTTGGCAAGCCACGCCACCATGACGGCGGTGAAGCCGCGACCACCCGCAATGGTGGTGGTCAGCGTGTGGTTGGTTCCCGCCACCAAAAGAAAGCCCGCAAAGCCACAGACCGCGCCGGACAAGAGCAGCGTGCGCACGATGACACGGTCGACCTTGATGCCCACGTAGCGGGCGGTGTTGGTGCTCTCGCCCACCACCGAGATCTCGTATCCGTGCTTGCTATAGGAAAGATACAGGTGCATGAGCACGGTAAGCGCGGCAACCAGGAGAATGTTGAGCAGATACTTGAGGCCGAAGATCTGAGGCAGCCAACCCGCCTCGGTGGCCTGGTTGATGATGCCAATGTTGCCCGAGCCCTTGGGCACCTCCCATACGATGACGAAGTACGCCACGAGCTGTGTGGCCACGTAGTTCATCATGAGGGTGAAGAGCGTCTCGTTGGTGTTCCAGCGAGCCTTTGCCACGGCGGGGATGCCCGCCCATACGGCACCCGCAGCAAGCGAGCACACCAGCATGAGCAGGATGAGCACCGCATTAGGAATCTTGTCGCCCAGGCAAATCATGCAGGCAGCAGACGCCAGGCTTCCTGCCAGGATCTGGCCCTCACCGCCCAGGTTCCAGAACTTCATGCGAAACGCCGGCGTCAGCGCAAGCGCCACGCAGAGCAAGACCGCAATCTCTTGCAGCAGGATCCAGATCTTGCGCGGCGAGCCAAAGGCGCCCTTGAACATGGTGGCATAGACGCTGACGGGGTTCAGGCCCGTCGTGAACGTGGTGATGAAGCCGCCGACCACGAGGGCCAGAAGGAGGGCTCCCCTGCGCACTGCAAGCGACTGCAGCAGCGGCATCTCTTAGCGTTTGGTGATCTGGCTCACTGAGGCCTCGCCTCCCCCCAGCTTGGTCATCATGAGGCCGACCTCGTTCTTGTTGGTCTTGCGACCGTCGACGATGCCGCTCACCTTGCCACCGCAGAGCACGAGGATGCGGTCGCAGAGCTCAAGCAGCACGTCGAGGTCCTCGCCTACGTACACCACGGCAACGCCGTTGCCCTTCTGGCGGTTGAGCAGGTCGTAGATCATGTACGAGGAGTTGACGTCCAGGCCGCGCACCGCATAGGCGGAAAGCAGCACCGTAGGTGCCGCCGCAATCTCGCGGCCCACGAGCACCTTCTGCACGTTGCCGCCGGAAAGGCGACGCACCGGCGTGCCGACGCCCGGCGTGTTGACATCAAGCTCGTCCACTACCAGCTCGGCGAGGTGACGAGGCGCCTTGCGGTCGGTAAAGGGCGAGGTGCCGTCGCGGAACGAGCGCAGCATCATGTTGTCGGTAAGGTCCATGCTGCCCACGAGGCCCATGCCCAGACGGTCCTCGGGAACAAAGGAAAGCACGACGCCCATCTGCGCAATCTTGATGGGATCCATGCCAATGAGCTGCTCGACCTCTTCCCGGTCGCCCGTGGCGTCAACCACATATTCGACCGAGCCGCTCTCCACGGGCTGCAGGCCGGCGATTGCCTCGAGAAGCTCCTTCTGGCCGCTGCCGGAAATGCCGGCGATGCCCAGGATCTCGCCGGTGTAGGCCGTAAACGAGACGTCATCCAGCTTGGTGATGCCCTCGTGGTTCTTCACCGTGAGGTTCTTCACGCGGATGCGCTCCATGCGGTAGTCCATCTCGACAGGCGGGCGATCGATGTTGAGCGTCACCTGACGGCCGACCATCATGTTGGTCATCTCCTGCGTAGTGGACTCGGCCGTTATCATCTCGCCCACGTACTCGCCCTTGCGCAGCACCGCCACGCGGTCCGAGATGTCCTGCACCTCGTGGAGCTTGTGCGTGATGATGATGATTGCCTTGCCGTCGTCGCGCATGTTGCGCAGCACCGCAAAGAGCTTGTCGGTCTCCTGCGGGGTGAGCACGGCGGTGGGCTCGTCGAGGATCAGGATCTCGGCACCGCGGTAGAGCATCTTGACGATCTCGACGGTCTGCTTCTGCGAGACGGACATGTCGTAGACATTCTGGTTGGGATCCACGTCAAATCCGTAGGTGTCGCAGATCTGCTTGATGCGCGCAGAGGCCGCGGCAAGGTCAAACTTGCCCTCCTCCTTTAGGCCCAGCACGATGTTCTCGGCCGCCGTGAAGACGTTGACCAGCTTGA
>JAFUBJ010000073.1 GCA_017460265.1 Atopobiaceae bacterium
CCGAAGCCTATCGCGACGGTCGAGTGGGACTGAGACCGCTACAAAATTGTGCGATTCTCCAGGCGCTCCGGACGTGGTTCCGGGGCGCCTTTTTGGTGCGCCGAGGGGACTCGTGTGCCTGTTAGCCAAACGTGAGATGGGGTTGCCAGCGCTTGTGTCAGGCCGGTACGCGTGGCCTCTGACCAGCCCATTCTTGCTCTCCAATGCTGGCTGTTGCCAACAATCGAACAGTTTTGTGCGGACATGTTGGACGATCGAGAACGTGGCAACACTTGACGAACGTCAGCAAGGTTGGCGCGGGGTTGCATGGGGGCAAGCCGTTCAGGATGACGTCAAAACGACGTCACGAAGAGTGGGCGGACGTCACGGCTCTGCATGGTCACAGGTGATGGCGCAAATTCGTACTATTCTCCGGGCTTTGATTGATTGTCTAACTGTGCAGGGCCGCTACTCGAAGAGCATCTCGCTACCGAGTCCAGTCAGGCGATACGACCGAGGCCCTGTGTGCGTCGTTTGTTTCGGCGTCTACAGAGTATGCCGTCGCGTAGAGGCTGCTCAGCGCATAGCGCAAGGTCATCTGCGAGAAGAATGTTCCGGCGCTCCCTACTATATCCTCGCCTGCGGGCAGTTGTAGCAGGTGGTCGCACAGATGCTTGGTGGCGGCATCCAGCTCGCCCGACGTCACGTAGATGACCTTCGCACCTGCGCCACGCACCGCGCGAACATGGTCTGACAGGCCTTCGATCAGGGCTCCGCTGTAGCTCACGAAGACCGCGGAGTCGCCCTTGCGTGCCAGGCGCGTGGCCGCCCACCGGCCGCCGTACTGGTAGGCCGTGACGCTCACGATGCCGATGCGTTTGAGGTCGTTGGCGAACTGCTCGCACGCGACGGCCGAGTCCCCGCCACCGTACAGAATCACGCGACCGCTACGCAGGATTGTGCGGGCGGCATTTCGCAGCTCCATCGGCGACACGGTGGAGAAGGTCTCGTCGATGGCCTTTCTGAAGACGCTGGCAACGCTCGTCATGGTGTCCACGGACGACTGTCCCGTGCTCACACGTAGGTCAGCGCTGACTCTAGCCCCTGCCCGCCGCCTCTCAAGATCCATCGTGAGGTCGACCCTGAATGCCCGGTATCCGTCCGAGCCCACCTTACGGCACAGGCGGTTTACGGCAGCGCTTGACGTGTAGCTGCGCTCGGCGAGCTCCGCCACGCTCATCCGCACAACCTCGTCCGCGTGCTCGAGTATGTAGTCTGCCAGGGCCTCGTCCGTCTTGGTGAAGTCGCGTCGTGCAATGAGCGCCTCGAGCACCGCCATAGCCATCCCCTTTGAAAGAAACGCCCAATCGAGCCCGCCTGCTGCGGACTGCTCCTGAACGAACGATACCAAAGCCTTCCCTGTGACTGCTGCGGCAGTCTCACCTGTGGCGTAATGGTCGCAACGAACGGAGGCGGGCCAACGCTCGCCCGGACGGAAGGGAAAGGGAAATGAAGTACGAGCAGGAATCACAGGCCATCATAGAGGCCATCGGCGGACGGGAGAACCTGGCCAACGCGTTCCACTGCATGACGCGCCTGCGCCTCGAGGTCAAGGACCCTGCCAAGGTTGACGTCGACGCGCTGGGGAAGGTCAACAAGGTTCTGAAGGTCGTGCAGGTTGGCCAGCAGTTCCAGTGCGTGTTTGGCCCGCAGGTCTCTGACGTCTACAAGGACTTCTGCGAGGTCGCCGGTCTCGAGCAGCAGGCCATGGTCGACGAGGACGCCGACGGAGCACCCGCAGAGAAGGAGCCCCGCGACCTCTCGCCCAAGGGCATCCTCGATACCGTCATCGACTACA
>JAFUBJ010000074.1 GCA_017460265.1 Atopobiaceae bacterium
CCACAACCACGAGCAGACTGACCCCCGTGAGCGCTCCCTGAAGCAGCTCCACGGTGTGGCCCTCCTCGCCGGCAAGGCCCATCATTGCGGTCTGGCCCTCGATTGCGTTGAAGGCATAGAACACCGAAATGGCAATGACGAGGGTGAGGAAGAAGACGGAGTAGTCCCGCAGACTGCTCTTTATGTTCTTGAGGGCGAGTCTAACGAGCGTCACGTTCTTCGCCTCCCAGCCTCATGACGACCCTCATGATTTTGCCAAGAAACTCCTTGCGCTCCGTCTCGCCCTTGGTGACCTGGCCAAGCACCTTTCCGTCCTTCAAAAAGATCACGCGGGTGGCATAGCTTGCCGTCAGGCTGTCATGCGTGACCATAAGAATCGTGGTCTTGAGCTGTCGGTTAAGAAACGCCAGACGGTCCATGAGCAGCTGAGACGAATGGGAATCCAGGGCGCCGGTCGGCTCGTCTGCTAGGACAATCTTTGGATTTGTGATGATGGCACGCGCCGAAGCGACGCGCTGCTTTTGTCCGCCAGACAGCTGGTAGGGATACTTCCGGAGAATGTCGCCAATGCCAAGCCGCTTGGCCACGCCCTCAACGGCGGACTCGATCTTCTGTGGGTCAATGTCTTGGATAGAGAGCGCGAGGGCAATGTTCTCGTATGCGGTGAGCGTGTCGAGAAGGTTGAAGTCTTGGAAGATGAAGCCAAGCTTCTTGCTGCGGAACTCGTCCAGCTTCTTGCCCTGCAGCTTGGTGATGTCGACGCCGTCCAAAAGGATGCGTCCGGACGTGACGCGGTCGATGGTCGAGATACAGTTGAGCAACGTGGTCTTCCCGCTTCCCGACGCGCCCATGATGGCGACGAACTCGCCTTCGTCAATGTGGAACGAAACGCCATCGAGAGCCTTTGTCAGGTTGAGCTTGCTCCCATAGTGCTTCGTAACGTTTTGAATGGTCAGCAGTGCCATAAAGCAGTTTCCAATCGAGGTGGAGCCATGGAGGCCTTTCAGTATGGTGTTCTATTCTTCCACAAGGGTCGGACAGATGCACCATCTTCGGCAATGAGCGCAACGGCTACACTGTGTCTGTAAGGTATTGCTTTGGGTTGGTCTGGCGAAAGGGTGCGGGTGGACAGCTCAACGCTCGACTATCAAGATCGTGAGACAAGCGTGCTGGCGCAGGCGTCAAATGCTGCCCTGCAGACTGTGCGCGAGGGTGAGCGCCTTGCTCGCACCGTCATGGAGGTCGACCTTGCCGACCAGGCTTCGCGCATGCGTGCCAGAAGGACGGTGGACCAGTTTGGGGAGGGAGGCACCTCCGCAACAAGAAGCAGGATGCTGGGCAAGCAGCTCCGCTCGCTTGCGTGGGCAGATGCTAGCAGCTCAAAGGCCATGGCAGACATGCAAAGGCTTGCTTCCAAAGTTAGGCAGCTCGGCATTTCTCGCGACAGGGCGCGGCCAGGCCTTGTGCGAAGGCTGCTTGGCCTCCCCGATAAGAAGAAGTTTGAGAGTCTGAGTGCGTCACGCGAAGAGATTGAGGGGCTGGTTGCCTCGCTCTCTGGGTCTGCCGAGGTTCTTAGGCAAAACTCCGTCGCCCTTGACGGGTTTGAGTCTGACATCCGTGACGAGCGGGAGCAAATCACAAAGGACATCGCGCTGGCTGATGCCTTCGAGTCTGCACTCGTAGATGCCGTGGGCAGGGCAAAGGCGGACCAACGCATGTCAGACGTGGTCCGCTTTGTGGAAAACGAGGTGCTCTACCATCTTGAGCAGCAGCGCAGCGCCCTCCAAACCCTGAACGCCGTCAATCAGCAGGCGGCCATGTCCCTCTCGATCCTTCGAGAGACCAACGACGCGCTTGTGCAAAACATGCAGCTCGTGACCGTTGCGACAAGGCATGCCCTCGACGTTGCGGCGCTGCTGCAGCGTTCGCGTGAGGTGCATGGCGAAGGGAAGGGGGCGACGGACGACGATGCGTCCGCAGATACAGGCGCCCTCCAGGATTCGCTGAATGAGCTCATGCGGGCCTTGGACAGGCATGAGGCGTGGCGTACGGGTTCTGCGGCAAGGAGGGAGAACGCCTTTCACGAGTTGCAGAGCATTTCGGAAAGGGCGTCTTGTGATGACGATTATGCGTGATGTGCCTTGGGTACCATCCAGATAGTGAGAAGAGTCAGTTGACTGACCTTCTTCGCGCGGGTGTATCGTAAAGCCCTCTGACTTGGGACGCCGCGTCCCGAGGGGCAAGGGAGTTTGCAATGTCCTGGTTGCTGGTTATGTTGACCATTACCGTCATGCTTGGGGCGTGGGTTGGCCTGCCCTTGGCCCTTGGCTTTTTTGTGTTCCGAACCGTGAGGAAGCGCCTTCAGGGTGCCAATGGCGGACGTTCCGCTGCCTTGTTGCCTGCAAGCTCACGAAAGGGATGTCCCGCAAAGGAAAGGGATATCCTTCGAAAGATGGAGCACCGGCTCATCACGGCGCATGAGCAGTGTGTCGAGGCGCTCAACACCAGGCTTTCGAGCGAGCTTGCCCGCGCAAGGATCGCCCCTCCCATGGAAGAAGCCTACGAGCAGATCAGCAACGAGATAGAGTCAATCTACGACTTCTGCGAGCGCAATGATCTGGTTGGAACGCTCAAGAAGGCCAGCACCTCAGAGGCCGCAAAGGACATCTATCTTGAGGCCTATCAGAGGGACCTTGCCAAGGTGCAGGAGGCCATCCAAAAGACGGAGGAGTGCCTCTCGGCATACGAAAGGACGGTGGCCACGCTCGAGGTATCGTCGTCTGAGATGGACATTGGGTCTGACTTTGACGAGTCCATCATGATGCTCAGAGACCTGCGCAACGAGCTGCCGCGCTACAACCTTGAGGACAAGATCTACTAGCAGTGCGCCTACCAGCCAGGCTCGTGATGCCAGACCGTGTAGTGCTGAGGCCAGTCGTATATCTCTATCTTCCTGCCGCCCTCGTTGGGGTAGTTCGAGAACGTGCCTGAGGCGACTTCCGTCCATCCCGGCCTTCCGACGTAGCGCCAGGTGTCCCCGTTGTCTGACATGTGAACAAGTGTGAAGGGCCGTGTTGCCTGCACCTCGACAAGCTCGATGAACTGTTGAAGGATGCCCTGGTCAAAGGGGTTGAAAAGGTAGAAGTCGCTATAAAGGGAAAGGTCAACGTCCAAAACGTTGCCCTCAATCACGTTGAGATTGGGAAAGCGTTTGGCCCAGCGTTGCGCCCTTGCGGCAAGGATGGGGTCAAGTTCGATGCCGGTTGCTCTCCCCGGAAACCCGGCGCGGACAAAGTGCGCGAGCGCCCTGCCCGTCCCACAGCCAACGTCCAGCAGGTGAGACGTGCGGTCAAAGGAATAGTGGGAGAACAGCTCGTCAAGGATGAAGTAGGGCGTTGGCGTGGAGTCGTGTGCGCCAAGGTGCTTGAAGCGAGACTTCTCGGGGCCAGCTAGGGACGTGCCGCAGACAGAGAGGTCGATCTGCGCCTCGAGGTCCAGTACGTCCTCGATGGTATCCAAAGGCTTGTTGGTTTTCTTGGCCATGGATGGGCGCCCACCTATCCCTGAAGGTCACGTATCTGATAGAGGCCGGCGTCGTGAAAGCCGAGCATGCGATAGTAGCCTCTTGTCCCAATGGCGCTGATGACCGCGACCGACGAGAAGCCTGCGTCGTGCGCGTGCTCGCATGCCGTTTCCACGAGCGCTTTGCCCAGCCCAGCATGTTGGGCCGCGCCCTGCTCGCTGGTCCCAAGGCCAGCGACGCGGCCGTAGACGTGCACTTCGCGAATCATGGCGGTATGAGCAGAAAGGGGAGACGCCCCCTCTCCAAGTTCGTCGGCAATCGCCTTCTCTGAAGGGAGCGAAAGCCTGCAGAAACCCGCGATGTGGCCATCACCATCGACCCACTGCAAGAAGCGCTCTTCGGCGGTGCCGGTTTGATAGCACACGCAGTCAAGATGGAGGTCCGAAAGCTGCACGTCATGTGTCGCAACCTCACGCATGCGAATCTCGCGCACCTCGCCCAGGCGGTCCGCAAGGCGCATCTCCACCATCTGCCGCAGGTTGGTCTTCTTGTTCCCCGCCACGATGTCCGTGGCGGAGATGTCGCGAATCATGCGCGAGATGCGCACGTAGGCGGGGGTGGCCAGCACATCGTTTACGAGTAGGTCTACAAGCTGCTCATGCGTATAGGGCTGCCAGGCGCCGCTTGCATATGACGTCATGAGATGCGAGCTCTCTACCAGTGCACAGGGGTAGAGCTTGACCTCGTCTGGGCAGAAGCGCTTGTCGCTTACGAGGCGCCGATAGTCGGCCTCGTCAGACACGACGGTTGAGCCCAGCAGATTTGCCATGAAGTGCACGTGAATCTTGAAGCCAAACGTCCGCAGCACCGCAAATGCGCGGGCAATCTGTGCGGAAGAGACCATGCGGTGGTTTGCGCGAAGGATGGTGTCGTCAAGGCTCTGGATGCCCATCTGGATCTTGGTGCACCCCAGGCGGCGCATGGTTCGTGCGGATTCCACGGTGATGAGGTCGGGCCGCGTCTCGATGACAAGGCCCACCACGCGCCTGCGGGAACCTTCGTTAATGCGATGCTCTTGCTCCACCTCTTCCCAGCTTGCCCGCTGCATGCGAGAGGCTTGATCCCAGGGACCAGACGCCATGAGGTTGCGGGCTGCCTCGTTATAGGAAAGGGTTCCTTTGTTTACGAGCTGCTGCGTGCTTTCTGCCGCTTGGGCTAGCTGGTCGGCATCCGAGAGGATGCCACAACCTGCATAGAAGGCAGTTCGCGTGGCAACGCTGTGCGTCAAGCCAGAAACACCATCATCTACCTGCGTGGATGCAGGCAGCTCGGGTCCTCCCAGGTAAGGTGTGTCGTCGTTGACCGCACGGAAGAGCTCACGGACAAACCAGCGCTGGTACTCCTGGGGGTAGTCGTTCCACGTGCCGCCCAGCACAATGAGCTCGACCTTGTCCGTCACATGGCCCATCTGCTCAAGCACGTAAAGACGCGACTTCACCTGCAGATAGGGGTCAAAGTAGTTGTGCTCCGCACGCTGGCAGGCAGGCTCGTTTGCCAGGTAGCTCTTGGGCATGCGTACGTCATTGGGGCAGTAGAGGCAATCGCTCGAGCAGGGCCACGGTTTGGTGATGACGGTGATGGTGGCAACGCCCGAGGCGGTTCGCCGCGGCTTCATCTTGAGCACGCGGATGAGGGCGGCCTCGGTTTGAGGGTCGATGTCCCAAGATTGCCAGCGGTCGGGATCATGCTCACGAACGTCAAGGTAGAAGGGGAGGAGCCGCCGCTTCGCGACAGCTCGGTTCCTGCTTGCGACCTTGCGGTTATGCCTGCGCGCGAGCGCCTCGAGCCAATCGTCGTCGAGCTTCTTGTCACCCGCCTTTATGGCGGCGACTATCTCCAAGAGTGCGTCTTCCATAGCGAACAGTATAGCGGCGGACGGACGCGGTGCGACTATACTTGCTGCTATGGATGACAAGACGGCACAGATGCTCTCACGGCTCACGCGCGAGTTTTATAGCGAGGTGGCAAGTTCGTTCTCCGCCACGCGCGAAGCCCCGTGGCAGGGTTGGCGGAGCGTGGCCGACGAGGTGGGCCCTCTTGCTGATGGAGCGTCTCTCAAGATCCTTGATCTTGCGTGTGGCAATCTGCGCTTCGAGAGGTTTCTTGTTGGTGCCTTTCCGGACACACCCCTTGACGTCCATGCCTATGACGAATGCGATCCGCTTGTTGGCGAGGCGGACATTCCGGGCGCGACCGTTCACTTCAGGCACCTCGATGTGGCGGAAACCCTCTTTGCGCATGGTGACTTAGGCGATGCGCTGGGTGCCGAAGAGTGCGACTTAGCCGTGTGTTTTGGCTTTATGCACCACGTTCCTTTGCCGGCTCAGCGGGAGAGCATTTTGGCGACGCTCGTCGAGGCGGTGCGACCAGGCGGGTTGGTTGCGGTCTCGTTTTGGCAGCTTTCCAATAGCCCGCGTCTATTGAAGAAGGCGGAAGAGGTCACTGCCTTGGCATCGGAGCGCTTGGACATCGAAGGGCTTGCCAAAGGAGACTATCTCCTTGGTTGGCAGGACCGTACCGATGTGCTTCGCTACTGCCATGACTTTGACGAGGAGGAAGTTGATGCGCTTGCCGGCGCGGTTTCGCCCGCGGCTCGCGAAGCTGCTCGTTTCTCTGCCGATGGCAAAGAGGGCAACCTCAATCGCTACCTTATCCTGATGCGCTTATAAGTGAAACATATTTCAATCTCAGTTTCTCCCACTATACTGGTGGAAACAGATTGGAGCGCCATGAACACCATCGAGCTCATGGACGGGAGCGTCTCGTCCTTCTCTAAGACCGACCGTGCCATATACGAGGCCATTCGCAAGTTCCCCGACATGTTTGCCACCAGCAGCGTGACGGAGATTGCCAATGGGGGAGGCTTCTCCAAGCCGGCGCTCACGCGCTTTGCCCAGCGTCTGGGCTTTGGGGGCTTCGTCGAGTTCCAGTATCAGTTTTCGCAGGACCTTGAGGAGCGTCGGCAGCGTAGCGATGCGCCCACCAGTGCCGAGGTGTATGGCGGCCTGCTGAAGCTCGTTGAGGAGCGTCTTGATCGCAATCAGCTCCTCACCTTGCTCGAGCGCATGCGCGCAAGCCGCCACGTATACCTCATGGGCTACAACCTCTCGCGCATCCCGGCGGAGGAGCTCAACATCGCTCTGCAGTTTGACCCCTCTATCCACGCGTCGTATCCGCAGGTGGACGTCTCGCAGCGCTTTGCCGAGGACGACCTGCTCATTATCTATTCCGCGGTCAGCGGCGGCTCCTTCAACGGCCTCATGCACGAGTTCAAGATTGGTCGCAACACGAAGCCGTATGCGGTGCTGGTGACCACCAACTCAAAGCACCCGCTGCGACGCAACTTTGACGAGGTGTTTGTGTTGCCCACCGCAAACGTGGCCACGTCGAACCGTACGGTGCTCGCCGATACCTTCGCGTTTCTGATGTTCAACGACCTGTTGACGAAGCTTCTGCCCGCTGCGGGCTGAGGGTAGATCTCATATCAAGAACGAATCAACTGAAACATATCTAGAATTTACTATTGAAACAGATTTCATTCTGTTATATAGTGTTCCCAACAGAAGGAAGCGCTCCCAAAGATCGTCGCGCGCTCGGCCAAGCAAGCGACACACGGCATTCCTAGAGAAGGAAGGGAACCATGGATCAGCTCATCGAGAAGCTCACCGCTATCTCAGGCAAGATTGCCAACAACTGGGTCATTCACATCATCATGAACGCCTTCATGATGCTGCTGCCCATCACCATGCTCGGCTCGTTCGCCGCACTCTTCAAGGGCATCGGCATCGATTCCTACCAGGCATTCATTAACTCCAACGGCATTGCCACCGTGCTCAACACCATCTACCAGTGGACGACCGGCATGATCGGTGTCTACCTCGCCTTCCTGGTGGCCTTTGCCTTTGCCCAGCAGACCAAGTGCTCCAAGTCCGACATGGCCGTGGGCCTGGTCTCGCTTGCCAGCTTCCTCATCGTGACGCCATACACCGTGACCCCCACCGACTTAGGTGTCACGACCTCACTTCCGACCGACTGGCTGGGCTCCCAGGACATGTTCACCGCCATCATCATCTCGTGTGTGGTCGGCGGCATC
>JAFUBJ010000075.1 GCA_017460265.1 Atopobiaceae bacterium
ATTCTGCGCACAATATGGGCCTCGGGGCATCTGGATCGCATTCTTCCTCTCCATCTCGGCCTACTGCAACGCGGGCTTCGATATCTTGGGAAAGCATGACGTCCTCTTTCCCTCTCTCTCGGAGTTCGCCACCAGCCCCGTGATCTGCCTCACCATCTGCATGCTCATCATCGTTGGCGGCATCGGCTTTGCCACATGGAGCGACATCAGCGAAAACAAGCTGCGCTTCAAGCACTACTCGCTTCAGAGCAAGATCATTCTGGTGTCCTCATTCTTTCTCATCACCGTTCCTGCCCTGTTCTTCTTCATTTTTGAGTACCCCCACCTTCCCATGGCCGAGCGCCTCCTGGCCTCGCTCTTTCAGTCGATAACCCCCAGGACGGCTGGCTTCAACGTGGAGGACATGTCGGTCATGACCGAGCCCGGACAGGCGCTCACCATCATCCTCATGCTCATCGGCGGCTCTCCCGGTTCCACCGCAGGAGGCATCAAGAACACGACGCTCGCCGTGTTGATGGCCAGCTTCTTATCCATTTGCTCTCGTCGAGACGAGGCCGACATCTTTGGCCGTCGCATCGGAGACGACGTCATCAAGCAGGCTGGCGCCATCCTGACCATGTACGTGTCGCTGTCCCTGCTTGGGGCAACGGTGCTCTGCCTCATCGAGGACCTCCCCTACCTTGCCTGTCTCTTTGCGTGCGTGTCCGCCATCGGAACGGTTGGCATGACCGTCGGAATCACGCCTCGGCTGCACACGGCCTCGCGTATCATTCTTATTGCCTACATGTTCATTGGGCGCGTGGGCGGACTTACGCTCATCTATGCGGCAACCGAGAACCCCAAGAAGAACCCTGCCAAACTCCCGCGCGAGCACGTGACCGTTGGATAGGATGAAACTATGAAGTCTGTTTTGCTGATTGGTCTTGGACGCTTTGGCACCAACGTCGCCATCAAGCTGAATGAGCTCGACCACGAGGTCATGGCCATCGATTGCAACGAAGAGCGTGTGGACAACATACTGCCCATCGTCACCAATGCCCAAATCGGAGACAGCACCAACGAGGACTTTCTCGAGTCCCTTGGCATCGAGAACTATGACGTCTGCTTTGTTGCCATTGCGCACAACTTCCAAAGCGCTCTTGAGACCACGTCGCTGCTCAAGGAGATGGGCGCCAGGCTCGTCATCTCACGCGCGGAAAGCGACATCCAGAAGAAGTTTTTGCTGCGCAACGGCGCCGATGCGGTGGTCTTTCCAGAGGCGCAGATGGCCAGGTGGGCAGCCATGCGTTACTCGGCAGACCACATCCTTGACTACATCGAGCTCGACGAAGGCCATTCGATTGTCGAGGTCTCCATGCCGCGCAGCTGGGTGGGCAAGACCCCCGGCCAGCTCGACATCCGGCGCAAGCATGGCGTCAACGTGCTCGCGCTTAGGCGTAACGGGCAAATGATCATGAACATCCAGGCGGATACGGTTTTTACCGCTGACTGTACCCTGCTGGTTTTGGGCGAGACACGCGCCCTACGACGCGCCTTTGACATCTAGCAAACCCAAATTGCTATCATGCCTTTACTGTTAAGGTGTGGAAGGCGGGACGCATGGAGGCATTCGGACAGTTCTATCTCGACAAGGAGAAGGACCTCGTCGTCGAGCTGTATCGCGACCAGGACGAGCTGCACTACGTGCTCAGGACGCCCAACCACGGCACGGGCAACCTCATCACCAATCTGGCTTCCCTCTGTGGGCTTGAGCTGCATACCGATGAGGACGGCCTCAAGGTAATCCGTGGCACGCTCCCCTGCTACATCGACGGCGACAACCGCACGGTCTACGTCTTCCGCCTGCTCGACACGAAGGTCGCCAACATCTACCCCGACGGGCGCATCGAGCGGAAGGCGTCCATACCGGCCATCGCGAAGACCCTGATGAGCCAGACCAAGGACTATCGCCAGGACTTTCGCAAAACCGTCGTGAAGACCTACATCTTCCGCGAGTGCAAGTTCCGGACGGACCTGCACACCCACATGAACGCCAACCTCACCCCAGACGTCCTCATCGCCCTCGGCATCCATCACCAGATTCGCTACCCGCTCTACTACATCCGAAAGCTGGGGCTTCGCCTCTCGCCCGAGCAGGAGCAGCTCCTCGCGAAGCGCCGCGCCCAGACAGCCAAGCAGCTTCGCGACTCCCCGCTCAAGGGCAAGTTCCTGGAGCGCAGGATCGACGACGGGACGTTCCTGAACTTCGCCTCCCTCATTCTGGAGAACCTCGAGAACGCAGGGTGGAACATCCCCAGGATCAGGGCGTCGCTTGCCATCATGAAGGACGGCCAGGCCGTCTTCACCAACCTCGAGAAGGTCTATCTGTACCGCTATGTCTTCTGCAAGGGCATGACCGCTGACGACCCGATCTTGCTCAGCGGCACCGAGCGCATCCCCGACCGCGAGATTGTCCAGGCGCTGAACGCGATGGCGCAGGACCGCAACAACCCGGCCTTTCGTGCTAACAGCATCTTCCAGGACAAGCTGCTGTGGATCGCGCGGAGCTACGCAAGGTGCGGCATTGACTATGCGGAGATATCCGACACCACCCTTGCGAAGCCCGAGGATGCGCCTCACATGCTAGCCGAGGTCCACGAGGTCATGCCGGCCATCAAGAAGGAGACCGGGGTCACACTGCGGTTCTTGGCAGCGATTCGGCGGACGCCTCTTACGATCGTTAAGGACCGGATCGCCTCGGACGACTTCATGCGCAAGAACCTGCAGGCAATACGCGCGGTTGCGGGAGACCCATACGTGGCGGGCAGCGACGTCGTTGGCGAGGAAATCAACGACATACGCGATCTGGCACCAGTGCTGGCGGAGCTCGACAGGATTGCGGCCGACCACCCCTCCTTCACAATCCGCATCCATGCCGGAGAGAACGACGGCCTGCGAGACAACGTTGCCAATGCGATCAAATGCGTGCGCGAGGGCCTGGCACCTGGCCAGCCGATGCCGCTCGTCCGCATCGGCCACGGCCTTTACACCAGAAACCTCGCCTCGAACAAGGGACGGCAGCTGCTTGAAGACCTCCGCAACAGCGGTGCCGTGCTTGAGTTCCAGATTACCTCGAACGTTCGGCTGAACAACCTGAGCCAGCTGGAGCGCCATCCCCTGCGCCAGTATCTGGCGGCGGGGGTGCCCTGCGTGCAGGGAACGGACGGTGGGGCCATCTACGGAACGGACTCCATCGACGAACAGCTTGCCCTCGAGACGATGCTCAATCTCTCGAAGGAGGAGCTCGTCGCCATGCATCGCGCCGAGGACGCGGTCCGCGCGAGGGGCCTTGCCGCCCTCGAAGAGAAGATGCGTGCCTTCATCGAGGAGGCAGGCTCAGATGACGTCGAGGCGTTCTACGCCGCAAAGATGCAGGAGCCGCAGCCGGCGGAAGAGACGCTCTTGGATCTCCCGGACACTAAGGACAGTTCTGCGGTCTTTTCGGATGTAATCGAGGAGCTGCCGCTGGACCGAGTGCCGGTGATCCTCATGGGCGGGTCTTTCAACAACGACCGCCACGTGACCAGACGCCTTCGTGAGGTCTGCGCCCTGCTGGACGACGTCCTTGCCAAGGGAGATCCTAACAAGATGTTTTTGGTCATAGGCCACAGCCTCTCTGGCTACGAGCGCTATCTGGTCGAGCAGAACCGAGGACGCTTCGACGTCTACGCCTTCGTACCGGCCCGCATCGGCAAGGAAGAGGCGGAGGGGCTGCTTCGGGCCGGAGTCCACATTCGACCCTCTATTGAGCCCAGCCCCATGGGCATCTACAAGAGCGTTGCCTACGAGGTCTTCAAGCGCAGGCCCTCGGTCCTCATCGCGCTTGACGGCAATTCCTCCGGAGCAAACATGATCCAGGACGCCAAGAACGGCAAGCGCAAGTGCCACATGTTCGTCCTTGACCGGAGGGGCATGCTGCGCGAAAAGGCCAAGGGGCTTGAGGGGTACGTGACCCTGTTTGGGACGGATGACGACCTGGCAGGCATGGTCTGCAGTGCCGTGGACATTTGCTATCCCGAGCGGTGGCTCCGGTCCTAGTAGAGAGTCACGCACTCGTCACAGACGCGACCGCCTCCAAGTGACATGACTTGGAGGCGGTTCGCTTGCGGGATGAGAGTCTTGCGGCGCTAGAGGTCGCGCTTGATGTCATCCGCCACGTCTGCAGCCTTGTCCATGACGGCGTTGACGTCGACCGTCATCGGGCTGGCTCCCTCAACGCGGTAGCGGAAGCCAAAGAACATGCCAATGATCATCAGCCACAGGGCAGCACCCCAGACAAGCAGGCCGATGACGACGATCAGCACGGGAAGGGCAAGGACCTGCTCGCCGTAGCGCTCGGCAATGAACGTCATCTTGAAGCCAGCGTCAATGACGTGCTTGACCTGCTCGGCAAAGGCATTGCATGCAGCGGTGAACTTGCCCTTGTTAGCTTCGCGCTTTGCCTGGGCAGCAGCTTTGCGAGCTGCCTTCTCGGCGTCACGGTCGTACTCGGAGTCGCTTTCCGGTTCGGGTTCGACTGCAGGCTCTTCCTTGGGCTCTGCCTCCGACTCGGCAGCAGGCTCAGCTTCTACCTCGGGCTCGGCCTCAGGCTCTTCCTCCATCTCGGGCTCGACCACCTCGGCCGCATCCTCAACAGCAGGCTCTCCAAAGAGAATCTCCTCGACAGCCTCGGCCGTATGAGCCATAGACTCACGCTCGATCGCGATGACGGCCTCCAGGACGTCGTAGTCGCAGGCCTCAAGTACCTCGCGGGCCTTCTCATAGCTGACGTTGGTCTTCTCGCGAACCAGCTCAACCTTCTCCAGAGTCTCCATGACCAAATCCCTTCTCTTCCTATTGGCTCTCTGCCATCTGACGAGAACCATGATGGGATTCAGAAATGAAAGGCAGTGAAGGCAAAGATTAATCTCTGAGGAGTTTTTCGCTAATCTTTCCGGAATCGTTTTGGACCCTGCGCGAGATGGTGCAGGGGGTCACGCGTCTTGTGTGGCGTCCAGCACGATTCGCGAGCGGTCGGCAAGGCTCGCAAATTCCGGGCCAAGCCATATGGACGACTCCCCCGGGGCAAGGACAAGAGGCATGCGGCTGTGCATCGGGGCAACGCTCGCGTTTGGTTCGGTGGTGACGATGGAGCAGCGGTCGTTCTGCCAGACGCCTGCAAGAAGGAACACCTGATGTCCAGGATAGGAGAAGCGCACTTGTGCGCCGCGTTGTGGCGGCATCCGCGTCCATGACTCGTAGAAGCTCCGCACCGGAATAAGACAGCGACCGCTCTGTATAGGCTCGGCCCAAAGGCCCCTGCCCCAGCGTGCCTGCGAGAGCGCAGTATCGATGCGCGTGTTGAACACCAGCTTTGAACTGGCATTTGTTGATCCGTCAAAGCCCCAGGTGAGCTCCGTAGGCTCTAACGAGCCTTGCGGCGTGGGAACAAAGAGCGCGATCTTCTTTCCCGGGTAGGCGTCAGGCACCACCTCCCCAGGGTCTTGCCTGGGCACACGCGCCCTGCCCGATGTGCGCAGGGCCTTAAGCGCCTCGTAAAGGTCCGAGAGCCTCAGCGGCTCGATGCGATGGCACACAGGGACACCCCCCTCACGAGACGACGTCAGACAGATTCCACCCGCCATTGTCTCACCTTTTCCGACGCACGACGGTGACAGACCCGCGCGGGTGCCTCGAAGGTGGTTCAACCAGGTTTCAGTTGGCAAGAATGTGCATGATGGCCCGAGAGATCTCTTCTCTACGCTCGGTCAACGACGCAAGCCGCTCCTCATGACCGAAGGTCCGCGCGTAGGTGTAGAGCAGGTCACAGTAGCGATAGTCGGCCTCAAGGTCGACGAGCCTCTCACCCTCGGCAGGGGGCTCCGGGAGCGGCAACTGCGCCTCACTGCCCGCAAGCTCTGCCTCCACCATGGCGATCCACGTCTTCCAAAGCCGACGTTCGCCCTCGTCAAACGGCATGCCTGCCAGAGCGAGTGCCTTCTCCTTGAAGGCCGTGTCCATACGCTGGTCTGCGTCCACGCGCGCCTCGACCTCTGAGACCAAGGTCATGTCACGAGTTATGTCAATGCGCTCGAACGGCTTTGGCTGCTCGATGGCGGCCCACTGGACAATGGCCTCGCTGAGCGTGATGCCCGCCACCAGCGAAAGGTCCTCGGGAATGCCCACGGGGATGGTTTCGATGTCGGGAACGGTCTCTCCCCAGAGCCTCACGATCTCTTTTCGATGATGCGTCGACTGAAAGAGCCCCTCGCTATAGCGGCCATACCTGCCCGCGCGCCCCGCAATCTGCTGTACCTCCCCCGCGTGAAGGAATCGCTGCTCGCGGCCATCAAACTTCTTCTGGTCGACGAACACCACGCGGCGAATGGGAAGGTTCATGCCCATGCCGATGGCGTCAGTCGCGACCACCACGTCGGTCTCGCCCTCGGAGAACCGGCGTGCCTCCTCGTGACGCACCGCGTAGGGGAGCGCGCCATAGATGACGGACGGCTGCATGCCATGAGCAGAGACCTCCCCCGCCACCAGATGGACGGCCTTTCGTGAGAACACCACGAGGGCGTCACCGGGCTGCACGTCCTCGGGAAGAGAGAAGCTTCCGCGGTCGGGACGAAGCGGGACGAGTCGCTCGTGGTGCACTACCTCACACTCGTCCTGACAGAGGCTGACCAGCCGCTCGATGACGTGCTGCGCATGCGGAGCGCAGCACACATGCACCTCTACTGCGGGAACGCCAAGGATGGCGGCGGTCCACGCGTGGCCGCGGGCTGGGTCGGCGACCATCTGCGCCTCATCAATCACGGCCAGCTCAATGGGAGTGCTGAGGTCGGCCATCTCCACTGTCGACGACACGTGGCGCGCGCCGGCAACGTCCGTGCGTTCCTCGCCTGTGATGAGCGAGCAGGCGCATCCCTCGCGGTTCATCAGCTCAAACTGCTCGTACGCCAAGAGGCGAAGAGGTCCCAGGTAGGCACCTGAATCCGCCGCCATGAGCGCCTGAAGCGCATCGTGCGTCTTGCCGGAGTTGGTGGGCCCCACGTGCAGCACGAAGCGCCTGCGCATGGTGCGTGCAAGTGGGTAGGCCTCCATGGGAGTCTCTGGCACGCGCTCGCGCACACGCAGACGGAGCTCCACGGAACGGCGAAACTGTGGCCCGTGCACGGGATTGTCAAGCAGGTCGGATGCCACCGCGACGGCAAGCTCCCCGCCATGAAGCCACGAGACAACCTCGCGCGCATCTGCATGCACCCGTCGCTCAAGAGACGTCTGAAGCGGACGGTCCGCACTCGTCAGGGTCTCGATCAGCGACTCCACAGCCGCCACGGAAGGATGTGCGCGCAACTGCTCGACCAGCCGCAGTCGCACCTCGGAATCAACGCTTCTGCCGTCAAGGGCTCGTCGCAGCACGCCTTCCACCAGATGGGTCGCGACCACGCGATCCGCCACCTCGGCCTCGGTGGTCACGTCGTACAGATGAAAGCCGCGTCGGGCCGAATCAACAAACCCACCGGGGCCGGTGTACCACACTGTCGCGCAGGCAGAGAGGTCTTCCTGACGTGCGGAAGCCCTCACCTGAGCAGCTAATGCATCACGCACCGCATGCGGATCCACGGCCTGGGAGTACGCCTCTTGGCAAATGTCGTGCGCCACATTCTCCAGACCCGTGCTTCCCGCCTTGGGACCCATCGCACGAAAGGCCTCGCAAGCCTGCGTGAAGCTCATTGTCTTCACGTCTGGGATGGAGTTGGCTACGTCCAGCCCATGGCGATGCCAGTACTTCTCGGCAAGCTTGCGTTCAATTGCCTGGTAATTGAGGTTGTCACGAAGCCGCTGATAGTTCAGGCGGCGGGCGGCCCTCTTGGACAGCTGCCCCGCAAAGCGCTTGCGATACCGTCCCACGGCATCAGAACGCACGGAATCAGGCACTACGGAAGTGTCCTGTCGCGCCGCACGCAAAAGACGCTTTGTCAGCATACGACGGAGCTGCGCCTCGAATCGCTTGCGCGCCGCCTTAGGCAGGTGCCAGAGCAGCTCGTCCCAATCGTTCTTGTTGGTGATGCCTTCGCCCATGGAGGCCTTTCGGTTGTGGTCAAGGCCGCTATGGTACCACGCACCACGCCCGCCAAGAGGTGTTGCCCTTCTCTCCAAGCCTCCCAGTTGTCCGAAACAGGAAGCACACTGCCGACTTCGGACAAGTTTCGGCTTGGACTGGTCCGAAACAGGCAGCGGCCTTCCCACTTCGGACAAGATCGGGGCAAGAGTTGTCCGAAACTGGCAGCCAGCTTACCGCTTCGGACAAGATCGGGGCAAGAGTTGTCCGAAACGGGCAGCGGCCTTCCCACTTCGGACAAGAAGGGGCGTTCCTTCGGGCATAATGGACGCCGTAGAAGGGAGTGACCATGACGAGAGGCGGACACGAAGACGCGGGTACGCTGTACGGCGTGAGCGTTGGCCCAGGCGACCCAGAGCTTATGACGATAAAGGCCGTGCGCATCATTCGCGAGGCAGACGTCGTTGCGGTGCCGGATGCGGGCAGAGGTGTTGGCATGGCACAGGCCATTGCCGATGACCTGCTGAAGGACAAAGTGGTCCTTCCCTGCCCCATGCCCATGACGCATGACGAAGCAGCTGCGAAGGCAACCCACAGCGCAGTGGCGGGAGCGCTCTGTCAGATCCTTGACGAAGGAAAGGACGTGGCGTATCTCTGCCTTGGCGACGTCAGTATCTACTCAAGCTATGGCTACCTCCACCAGCTTGTGAGCGAACGCGGCTACCACACCGAGGTCATCCCTGGCGTCACCTCTGTCAGCGCGGCGGCGGCACGGTTGGGCACCATCCTTTGCGAGGGCAACGAACGCCTGGTCATAGCACCCTTTGGGGACGAGGGCGCCGTGCGCCTTGCCGACAACCGCACCACGTTTGCCTTCCTCAAGCCTCGTCAGGCAGATGGTGACCCGCGGACGTGGCTCGCAGAGCACTCCCTCCTTGACGGAGCACAGATGGTCAGCAAATGCGGGCTCGCCGACGAGCGGACGGTTGATGACCTCTCGTCAACCGGTGGCGAGATAGGCTACATGTCCGTCATCATCGCCCGCCAACGAGCGCGCAAACAGGGGTCGTAGGGGGCGGCACCCCTGCAACTCGCTCCCCTGCGTTAGTCCCGCGTTCTCCTGAGCTTCATGCCCACGTAAAGCGCAAGCATGCCGCAGCTCGCAAGTGCCAGCAGGGCATGGCGAAGGCCCATGACATCCTCCGTCTGGGGAAGGGCAACGCGCGAGGAGGAGGCAGGCCTTGCCGAGCCGCCCGAGGGCTGTTTGGAACCCCCATCTGGAGTGACGGGTCGCTCGTCGTCTGGCTTGGGAGTCGGGTCCACCGGGTCGGGCGATGCCTCGAGCACGGTCAGGGTGGTTGACACGGAA
>JAFUBJ010000076.1 GCA_017460265.1 Atopobiaceae bacterium
AACGTCTCTGGGTTGACTTGGCCTTCGTAGTTTGCATACCCATGCCCCAAGGGGCGCCAGGCGCCGTCGATGCGCGCCTGGGCCTCAAGGGGCGAAGCGCATTCCAGGCGGTTGCGAACGTGTTGCAGGATGGCGCTGGGCGTGTAGTCGACGTGGCTCAGCGTGAAGGGGGCCAAAAACGCAAGCGACGAGACGGTGCCCACGTAGTCCTTGTCAAGAAGCAGGCCAGCGTAACGGGCGATCTGCTCCGATGCGGGACGGTTGATGACAAGCGCCTGCGTAAAGGCCATGTTGCTGTTTGGCCACGGCACGTCGGCAAGCTGCGTATAGGATGTGCCGAGGATGACCCTCTTCACGGGATTCTCGTCGAGGGCGACCTCGAGTGCCTTGCATGAGCTCTTGAGAGACTGCCCAGGACTTGCGAGGCAGAAGGACGTTGTCCCCAATATTTCGTTGAGGGCATCGGGCTGTAATGAGTCCTGCGCGACCGAGGAGCCTATAACAAGCGTTTCGAACTGCTCGCCCTCCTTGATTGCCTGGCGGTATTCGTACCAGACGGAATCGGAGTTTGATCCGTAGGGCTCAAGGGCAAGCGTGAGCGCGACATCGAGAATGATGATGGCCGCAAGAATCGCCGTGGCAACTAAGATGCGGCGCCAAAGCGGCGGCCGATTTGCTTTGTCAGAGGCTGGCATCTAGGTGCCCTCTCAGTTGCCCAAAAACGTAACCGTCTGATACCGATACAGCTCGGGGTCGATCGCCCCAACCTGACGTGCCATGATGCGTACGTTGGCCGTACGATATCCGTTGTCGAGAAGCGTGCAGTTTGGATCGGTGGACCAGTCCTTCACGCGCGTCCAGCTGCCGTCATCCTCCTGCCGCTCGTAGGCATACTCCACCTGGCAGTTGGATCCCGTGAAGGCTTCGCCCTCGCAGAGGAACCCGCCTTCGATGGGTTTTGGAGTGAAGTGGACATACGCTATCGTGTCGATCGACGAGAGATAGTCATCCCATTGGTCATAGGAGTAGAACAACCCACTCAGGTCCTCGTTGTTCTCGATGCGGGAGACAACTTCTGCAAATACGGGTGAGAAACGCTTTGCCCCCACGTCGTTCAGGTGGCCCTCATCCCAGAACTCTTCGGGGAGCGGTTCATAGACATCGGGCTTGATGAGATTGAAGTCAAGGTATGTCCCTCCACAGGACGTGACGATGTCCTGGATGGGCTTCATGGTCTTTGGGTACAGGTCGCCCATGCCTATCGTTTCGACAACCGGTTTGGGAGACATGAAGACGATAAGCTCGATGCCCTTCTCCTGGCAGAGGGCGCACAGCGAGGCGAATTCCTCCATTTCGCCATTATTCTCATTCGAATCCTGGTACTTAAGGCGCTCGAAAATGAGGTTGTTCTCGTTGATCGTCTCGAAGTTCACGGCCCCTGCATAGCTGGTGAAGCCATTTCCGAGCTGGATGCTGGTCGGGTCGTAGAGCTCCTCTGCCTCCATCGGCGTCGCGCATTCGATGCGCCGCTGGATGTTCGACCGTACCGCCGAGGGCGAGTAGTCAACATGGTTTAAGGTGAACGGCACAAAGAAGGCGAGGGACTTCACCCCAGAAACGAAGTTCTTATCGAGGGCGAGCTGGGCGTATCGATACGCATTCTCTGGGAAAGGCAAACCCAGGCAAAGCGATTGCGTGAGGGCCATGTTGCTGTTGGGCCACACATCGGAGGCAAAGGAAAAGAAGGTGGTCCCGACGATGACGCGCCGTATGGGATGGTCTTTGAGGACGGTGTCAAGCACCATGCGAGACGACTTGAAGGATTGAATCGGCGTCGAAATGCAGAAGGCGTTGTCGAGAAGCCCATTGTCCATGCAATGGGGGTTGAGGGAATACTGGCCCACGGAGGTGCCGATGACGAGGGTGTCAAACTGCTCTCCGTTTGCCGTGTCTTCCCAGTATTCGTGCATGATGGCGTCTGTGCAGGTGCCGTAGGGTTCGAGGGCCAGAGTCAGCGCTACGTCGAGGGCTATGAGCACGACGAGTATGGACACCACGCCCAGGAGCTTTCGCCATAGCGGCTTGCGGGGGGTTGCATCAGAAGTTGGCATAGAGGAACCCGCCTCCTCCGTTTGCCGTGAAGTCGAAGGCGTAGAGCATGAGCGCTGCGAGCACTGCGTAGAGGCAGCAGCGCACAAGCGGGTTCCACGAGAGGATGCGCTCGCGCACGTCGGTACCGCGCTCGTAATGCCAGCTGATGATGGCTACGACGGTGCACGCCACGAGGGCGATGCGTGAGATACCAAATAGCATGGCACCATCCACTTTGCAGAGCGCAAGAGCCGTCTTGAAGGGCACGGGTGCAAAGTTGAAGAGGGTCGCGCGCAGGCAGGTGAACGAGTCGGAGAGGCTGCTCACACAGTCAAAGTAGCGCCCGACGTTGACGACGCAGAAGGTGCGGACGATGGCGAAGGCGCGGAACCAGCGGGTCTCGTCGGTCACGCGCAGACGTGTGCGGAGGGACTCGAACACGGGCGAGAGCAGGTCGGACACCGCGACGATGATGCCGTTGTAAAGACCCCATCCCACGTAGTGCCAGTCAGCTCCATGCCAGATGCCCACGAGCAGGAAGACGAGGATGTTGGCAACGCAGGCGGGAAGCGTGCGCCCAGCATGGGTGCCCAGGCGCTTCTTGGCCCACTTGCCAAAGGACTGCATGGGCTTGGTGAGCGCGATGGGATAGAAGATGTAGTCGCGCATCCACGATCCGAGCGACATGTGCCACCTGCGCCAGAAGTCGGCGAGGGAGACCGAGAAGTACGGCTGGCGGAAGTTCTGTGCCATCTCCACGCCAAAGAGCTCCGAGACGCCCTCGACGATGTCGATGCCGCCCGAGAAGTCCGCATACATCTGGATGGAGTAGACGAGCACGCCGTAGAGCACGACCGATCCGGGGATGCCGGGCGTGACGTTGCCAAATATCTGGCTTACGTTATGGGAGAGCACGTTGGCGATGGTCAATTTCTTGAAGAGGCCGTAGCCAAGGCGAAGGAGGCCGCGCCGCATGCCGTAGGAGTCTGCGTGTCGTGGGGCAAAGAGCTGCCCGGACAGCTGGTCATAGCGTCCGATGGGCCCCTGGATGATCTGCGGAAACCACGAAACGAAGAGCAGAAAGCGCAGGTAGTTCTGCTCGGGGGCGTACTTTGCGTTGTACGCGTCGATGAGGTAGCCGATGGACTGGAAGGTGTAGAACGAGATGCCGAGGGGAAGGAGAATCCCCAGGCTATGCGGAGACTCTGCCGCCCCAAAGTTGAAGAGGATGACGTTGAGGTACTTGAAGAAGCCCAGGATGAGGAGCGGAACGACAAGGGAGGTCCAGAACGCACGCCACCGGCGCTTGTCATAGCGCTCCTTGATGGCCTTGCGCGCCTTGCGGTCCTTGGTTGCCTTGCGCTCGGCCTTGCTCTGATCGTCCAGATGGGCCAGGTAGAGGCCGCCTGCCCAGATGTCAGCGGAGGTCAGGATGAGCAGAAGCAACGTCTGCCAGCTGCCGGCAAGTACGTAAAACGCAAGGCTTGCGGCGAGCAGCACGTACCACTGTGCCTCGGGTTTGGTGCGGCCGATGGAGTAGTACGCAGCTAGCGAAGCGAGCAGCAAAAGGACAAATTGAAGGGATAGCAGTTCCATAGCATCCAATATCCGAACAAATCATAACCCTCTAATAATCCCGAATTGGTGCAGAGCTTGGGATGATAGTGTCCATCTTGATAGTTAGGTAAAATGGCAGAACACCAGTGCACGTAGACCAAGGGGAACTATGACTCTCAAGGAAAAGCTGTTCGGCGCCATGGTTGGCAGCCGTGTCGGGCATGCGCTTATTGTGGCAAACCGTGACTTCAATGCGCCGCCCTCAAACGAGCGCCAGCTCAACTATGACTACTCCTTCACAGACCGCAGCACGGGCTCTGACAAGCTGTGCATCATCTTGGCGGGCTACAAGCCCGAGCTCTGGGATGTGGTGTTTGGCAGGATAGCTGCCTTCATCCCTGCAGATGTGGATGTCTGCATCATGACGAGTGGTCTCGTGAACGAGCGGCTTCAGCAGATTGCCGAGGAGCATAGCTGGTCGTACCTCTCCACGGCCGACAACCACCTCTGCCTCGTGCAGAACTACGCGATTGAGTGTCATCCTCAGGCGCAGTGGATCTATAAGCTTGACGAGGACATGTTCGTGACCGATGGCTTCTTCGAGAAGATGCTGGAGACTTACGAGCACGTCCACAAGGACACCATCTACGAGCCCGCCTTCGTGGCGCCGCTCATCAACGTGAACTGCTACGGTCACCTGCGTCTCCTTGAGAAGTGCGGCCTTACGGAGGACTTCCGCGCAACGGGCCTTACCAACATGAAATTGACTGACGGCCTGCATCACAGTGTGGAGGTCCTGCAGGATCCGCGCGTTGCGCGCTACCTCTGGGGCGAGAGCCAGCCCGTGCTTGCCGACATCGATACCCTGACCAGGCGGTTCTCGGAAGAGCCACTTTCCTTCAGCATCTGCCCCACGCGCTTCAGCATCGGCGCCATCCTCTTCACGCGCGAGGCATGGGAGGATTTCGGTCACTTCCCGCTGACCTTTGTGGGCGGCCCCTACGGCCTGGGCGACGACGAGGAGCACATCTGCCACTACGCGACGTTCACTGGCCGCGTCATGGTGGTGAACGAGAACGTCGTGGTCGGGCACCTGGGATACGGCGGCGCCCAGACCGCCGAGATGGTGAAGTACTTCGCTGAACACAAGGCTCAGTTCGAGCTGCCAGCAACCTATTGAAGAGAGGAGCCTGCCGTGTCGGAGCGTCCCTCGGTCAAGATACTCGTTTCGTGCCATAAGAAGTTCCCGATTCCAGACTCGGACGTGTACCTGCCGGTTCACGTGGGAGCAGGTGGTGCCAGCGCGCCCATCCCAGGGATGCAGCCGGACAACGAGGGCGAGAACATCTCGAATCGCAACTTTACGTTCTGTGAGCTTTCGGCGCAGTACTGGGCCTGGAAGAATTTGGACGCAGACTATGTGGGCCAGTGCCACTACCGCCGCTACTTCTGCTTTGGAGACGCGGCGGGGGAGCGTGACGACCACGCTCAGATCGTGGTACCGCATCTTTCGGATGAGACGGCTCATGAGCTTGCCCTTGACGACGGGGCGCTCATTTCGCGTGAGGTGCACGGTGCCGACATCACAACGGCTCACTGGTGGGACGTGCGGGGTGTCAAGACTCCCCGCGGTGCCAGCCGCAACGTTGCGGAACACATGACGTCGTACGGCCTGTATTCGTATGATGACCTTGAGGTTCTGAAGCAGATTGTTCGCGAGCGTCAGCCTGAATATCTCGAAGACCTCGAGTCATATCTGGAAGGCAGTCAGTATCTGGGATACAACTGCTTCGTCATGCGTCGCGCGGCCTTCGAGGAGCTCTGCGCGTTTGAGTTTGATGTGCTGCTCGAGTTTGATCGTCGCAAGGACTACGTCGGCCTCACGCGCAACCAGCGGCGCATATGCGGGTATCTGGGCGAGGTTCTCTACAGCGTGTTTATCCAGCATGTGACCAGGCTGAAGTCGTATACCATCCAGGAGCGCCCCCTCGTCTTCTTCGACGCGGTCACGCCCGGGCTCTCCGTCAACGATGGCAAGGACGGGGCGGCGGTCCAGCTGGTATGGAACGCCACGGGGCTCTTCTTCCCGGACAACTGGAGCGCCGACCAGTGCGAGACCATGAGCTACGTGCTGCCTGTCTCGCTTTCGGTAAGCTTGAAGAGCCTGTTTGAGCACGTGGACAAGGACAGGTCCTATCGCGTGGCACTCATTGTGCAGCCCGAGTTTTTGTTCGCGCGGTTCTGGAATGCGGTCGGTCCCATTCCCCAGAACGTCTCGATAGAGCTGACCACGTGGGTGCCCCTTGGATCTTCTGCGCTGAGGGCGCTTGGGTATCAGATGGCGCTCGACAACCTGCCCGCGCTCATGCCGTGGGTGTTTAGCGACAAGGATGCACAGGTCATTTGGGTGGATGGTCTCGTCGCGTTTGAGCGCGACCCATACGACCTGCTCGCAGCCTGTGACGGCGATGCGGGCATTACCGCTATGCGGGGAATCCGTCTCCAGAAGGAGTTGGGAAGGCCAGGCTCGTTTGGCGACGTCGACGGCTCATGGAGGCGCGACATCCAAGAGTATGCCGATGGGCGTCTTGCCGTTATCGACCTTTCGGCAGCCCGTACGCGATGGTCGCTCGACGAGGTACTTGAGGTCATGGCAAGGCCAGGCTTTGAGCACTTCCTCCGTGGTCCGAGGTCGGAGTCGTTTGCCTGCGACGCGCTGCTCTCCCTCATGGGGGTGGATATCCTGTCGTATGAGCTTGCCTACCCGTCGCTGCACATAGAGGACACGCAGAACTGGGGGAGTGCCGAGGAGGTATCCGCGTGGGAGCACGCTGGAGCCTCGGGCGTGGTTGTCATCGAGGACTGCCCCGTGCCCTCGACAAACGTCGACTTCAGCCGAAACGAGGCGTGGTGGTCCGTGGCGCGCAGGACTCGTGGCTACGAGAACCTCCTCATGCACGCGAGTGCCGACTTTGCGCTGGCGATTGCCGTTCCTCTCCGCGACAAGCTCCTTCCCAAAGGATCAAAGCGGCGCCACTTTGTGAGCAGGGTGTTCCACATTGCCAAGGACACGCTACGCAGGTAAGGCACTAAAAAGGGAGATTGTGGGGAAATGAGCATCTGGATACCCTTCTTCATGGCTTTGGTACTGGGCACGCGCATCTTGTATGTTCCCGGATTGCTTCTGCTGCGCATCCTAGGCCTGCCTTGGAAGGATGCTATTTGTGCTGCGCCTGGGGCTTCCATTGCCGTGATGAGCTTGCTTACGTTTGTGTACGAGCCCATGTCCGTCTACGCAAATCTGATCTCGGTCGTGCTCATTCCATCCTTGGTACTCTTGCCCCTGCTCTTCGTTGCAATCCGCCGTTCTAAATCGCCACTGTTTGAGAGCAGTCCAAGCCTTGATGTCACAGCAATTGCACTCTACGCCGTCGTGGGCTTCTTTATGGGGGTCTATGTGCTGGTGAAACAGCTTGATGGACCTGGCTCCTACTTCCTTGGCTGGGATGCAATCAGGCACATAAATGGCGTTCAGGCTTTTGCCGAGTCGGGCCATTTTTCCGCTCTGAGCAGCTCGCTTTTCGAGACGGATTCAGATGCGCTCTACTCGCCCTCCGTGGGGTCTGGCAGTTTTTATCCGTCTGGATGGTATATCATCGCCGCCCTTTTGGCCCAACAGTTTGGACGTACGTCCGTCATGGCTGTCAATGCCTGCAATTTCCTGTTTTCCTCGGTGGTCTACCCCATCTCCATGTTGCTTCTGATGAGCAGGCTTTTTCCTCATGACAAAGTGACCGTTCGCCTTGGCTCTTGTGTCGTCCTTGCCTTTGAGGCCTTTCCCTGGCTTTTCTTAGCCTTTGGCCCCCTCTACCCCAACGTAGGTTCTATGGCAATGCTTCCTGCTGTTGCTGCGCTTTGGATGGATGTCGTGGGCCCTCGTGCGGAGGATGAGCCGCTGCTGAGTATGTTGCCAGCTGCTGTTATCTGTCTGCTTGGACTCGCCTTCACCCACCCTAATGCGCTCTTCTCGCTTGCCTTGTGTGGTGCGGTATACCTGGCGTATAAGCTGTTGTGCGGCTCCACCGAATATGACGTGTTTGGCATGCATGTGCCATCAATAGTCGTTTCGGCTGCGTTTGTTGCCTTCTTTTGTCTGATTTGGGTGCTTGCTTTTAAGTTGCCGTTCCTTAGAGGGGTAACCTCATACGTTTGGAACCCTTACGCGAGTTTCGGCCAGATGGCGCTCAATATCAT
>JAFUBJ010000077.1 GCA_017460265.1 Atopobiaceae bacterium
CTAGTGGGCCAGTATTATTGTCGTCCAAGTGTTGGGGCGCAGTTCAAACAGTTGCGGGGGCTTTGGCATCTAAGTGCGATGATCACACCGAGTTAGTAGTGGATGTAGAACGGGTCGCCAATCTCGCAGAGGTTCCACAGCTTCTCAGCGTCGTCGTAGGAAAGGTTCACGCAGCCGTGGCTGCCGTACCAGGTATAGATGTCGCCGCCAAAGTAGGAGCGCCAGGCAGAGGAGTCGTGGAAGCCGTACGAGTTCATGTAGAAGCCCATCCAGAAGGTGCAGGGCGTGCGGTAGTCTGGCTCGCCGTCTTTGTCTTCGTCGTCGCCCACCATGACGATGTTCATGTCCTTGTTGCCAATCTCGAACTCGCCGGTTGGGGTGTTGTGCTTGCCGTCTGCCAAGCCAGAGACAATGTAGGCGCGCCAGATGACGGTCTTGCCGTCCGTGTCGTAGAAGCGGGCATACTGCGTGGAGAGGTTGACGTCAATGTGGCGGCCGCGCTCCTCGTGACCCTCGGTCTCGGGCGGGCGCTCCTCCATGGTGATGGTCGGGATCTCCATGGGGTCGCTGTTGGCCGCTGCAAGGCGCGGGCCAAGATCCTGTGCGACCTGCCACGAGTTGACCTCCCACACAGTCGTCTCGTCCTCGCCGTTGACGATGGCGTTGAGGTTGTCGTATGACCACTTCTGGATGGCGTTGAGGTCAACAAAGAGGGCCGGGCCGTCTGCCGCATCCTCGTCAACCGAGATCCACTGCGAGATGAGGTCGGGACCCACGGTCGTGAGCGTCTTTCCCTTGAGCGTGAGGTCGATGGTGAAGTTGGCGACCTTCGTTGCGGTGTCTGCCATCTCCTGCAGCTTGGGGTTGTCCTCGAGCACGGGCGCGCGCAGGAGCTGGTCCTCGCCAAGCAAGGTGTTGGGGGCGAGGGCAGCCATGTCGCGCGAAACCAGGTCGGTCACGGACTCCGCGCTCACCTGGGTGCCCAGGGCGCTCGGCACGATGACGAAGGACTTGGTCTCGCCGTCATAGGCGACCGTGGCGTTGGTCGGGGCGTCGGCCCCGGCGTTAAAGGCGTCGACTGCTTCGGACACCTTGGTGGTCAATGCCTCCTCGTCATAGGTGACGCCCTGACGGGGAAGAATGCGCTGGCCGTTGGCAAGGTCGGCGGGCCAGGCGCTCGCGTCGGTCTGCGCCATGGCGTCGGCTGCCCAGGCGTTGCCGTCGATGGCAAGCTTTACGTCGGATCCGGAAATGGAGAAGTCCAGCCCATCGCCCGTCACGTGGTCGGTGAACGATGCCGAGCGGGACTCGACCTCCTGGGCGAGCTGCTCGACCGTCATGTTGGACGCGTCTATGCCACCTACTGTGGTCCCGGGGACGAAGTGCGTGGTGAAATATGCCGTGCCCAGGCCATAGGCAAGCAGAAGTGCTGCGGCCGCTCCGCCAAAGGCAATGCCGACCTTGCGTCCCATGCCTTTTACGGCGCCGAGGGCGCCGGTCTTCTCGGCGCCCGTTGCTTCGGCCGATTCTTCGACCTTTGTATCTTCAGGAAAATGAGATGCCATGAGAGCAATCCTTTTCGATTCTTTTCTTAGCCGTGAATGTAGACCTCGTCCCCAACGCGAAGCAGGCTAAATAGCTCGCCTGCCGCATCGACGGGAAGGTTGATGCAGCCGTGGCTTCCGTTCCAGAGGTAGGTGTCTCCACCAAACTCCTCGTCCCAGCGCCAGTCGGCGTCATGAAGGCCGACCTCGGTGCCGAGGAAGCACATCCAGTAACGGACATAGCTGTTGTAATAGTCTTCGGGTTTGGGCGACTCGCCCTCCTTGAGCTCAACGCCGTCGTTGAGGCCCGAGAGCACGACGTCGCGCTCGAGCGAGTTGATCTCGTACTCGCCATACGGGGTGCCGTGTCCCATCGACACGTTTCCGGACACGAACGGGGAGCGCCACAGGACGGTCTTGCCGTCGGTGTCGTAGAGGCGCGCGTACTGCGTGGAGATGTTCACGTCGACGTGGCGTCCGTGAGACTCGTGTCCCTCGGACTCCTCTGGCCGTGTGAAGGTGGTGAAGGTCGGGACCTCAAGGGGACTGGAGTCCTGGTCCCAGAGCCTGGGGGTCATGGCATAGGCAAAGTCCCAGGAGCTGACCTCCCAGCCACGGGTTTCGTTCTCGCCATTGACGACGCTGTTGAGGTTGTCGTACGACCACTGGAAGATTGCCTGGTCGTCGATGGAAATCTGAGGACCTTCGTCGGTGTTCTGGACGCTGACCCACTTGGCAATGATGTCGGGGGTCACGGAGAGCAGCGTCTTTCCGTCCAGCGTGAGGGGAATGGTCATGCCGCAGATCTTGTTGGCCTCGTCGATGACGGAAAGCAGGGCCTCGTTGTCGTCCTGCACGGGTGCGCGCAGAAGCTGGTCTTCACCCAGCGTGGTCGCGGGCTTCATCACGATGAGGTCCTTGCCCACGGCCTTGCGAACGGCTTCTGGGTCGAGTGCCGTGCCCAGCTCGCTGGGGACAACGACATAGGCAGACTGTTCCTGGTCAAAGGCAGCCGTGGCGTTTGTGGGCTGCTCGGCCGTCTCGTTGTATGCATAGACGGCATCGGCCACGACATAGGAAAGCAGGTCCTCCTTGAGCGAGATGCCCATGTCGACGTTGAGATTGGTTCCGGTGATCAGATTTGCGGGCCATGCAAACGGGTTGGTGCGGCCCAAGGCCTCGGCAGCAAGCGATGCGCCGTTGACGGAAAGGTCAACGTCCGAGGCGTTGATGGTCAGGTCAAAGCCGTCACCCGTCACGTGATTAGAGTAGGTGGAGGCGGCGTCGTCAAGCGCGCTGGCAAGCTCGCGCACAGAGAGCCCCGACGCATCAACGCCATTGACCGTCGTGCGAGGAACAAAGTGCGTAGAGAAGTAAAAGGCCCCTGCACCATAGGTGATGGCGAGTGCGAGGGCAGCTGTTCCAAGGGCGGTGGCGATGCGCCGAGAATGGGAGGGCTCGCTCTCCTTTGCGTCTATGCGTTTAGAAGGGGTACGGGCTCCAACGCGGAGCCGCATCTGTGCTGTGTCAAGGTTCCCGTCCACGTATCCAACCTTCTTATTGGTCCGTTAGCCGAAAGGCTATTCTAACCCACTGGCGCCGTTTTCATGCCCACGAGCTGCACTTTTCACCATTGCTTTGCTAACATTGTGGATTGGCTTCTCATGCTCTTCACAATTCTTGTCTCAACCTTAGGGGAAGGGGCGTTGCGGTCATATGGTCTTCTCGAGCTTCATGTTCTTGTTCGTGTTCTTGCCAGTGGTCATGCTTGCCTACTGGCTCGTTCCTGACAAATATAAGAACTACGTCTTGCTGGTGGGGTCGCTCTTCTTCTATTCATGGGGAGGCCCCCGCTACGTGTTGCTCATCGTGGGCGAGGCTCTGGTGAGCTGGCTCTGTGCCCTTGCCATCGAGCGTGGCCAGACCCAGCGTGACCGCCGAATTGCCCTCGTGGTCGAATGCGCGGTGCTTCTTGGCCTGCTCGCGTTCTTCAAGTACACCGGCTTTTTCCTGGGCAACCTCCACGCGCTCACGGGGTGGCCTGCCGAGGTCGTGGCCCCGGTGCTTCCCATTGGCATCTCGTTCTATACCTTCCAGCTGATCAGCTACGTGGCAGACGTCTATATGGGAAAGGTGCACGCCCAGCGCGCCTATTGGAAGCTTCTGCTGTATTGCTCGCTCTTTCACCAGTGCATCGCGGGCCCCATCGTCCGCTATAAGACGGTCGCGAGCGAGATAGACGAGCGCCATCCGCGCGCGGTCGACGTCTACGAGGGCGTCCGCCGCTTCTGCGTGGGCCTTGGCAAGAAGGTGCTTCTTGCCAACGCGTGTGCCTCGGTGGCCGACACGCTCGTACCGGCTGGAACGGGCTCTCTCGCGGCTCAGCCGCTCTTTGGCTGGTGGCTGGGGATGGCCTTCTACACCCTGCAGATCTACCTCGACTTCTCTGCCTACTCCGACATGGCCATCGGCCTGGGCCGCATGGTGGGCTTCCATTACCTCGAGAACTTCGACCATCCCTACCAGGCGACCTCGGTCCAGGACTTCTGGCGTCGCTGGCACATCTCGCTCAGCTCGTTCTTCCGCGACTACGTATACATTCCTTTGGGCGGAAGCCGCTGCTCGCGTCCGGTCTATATCCGCAACATGGCCATCGTGTGGCTGCTTACGGGCTTCTGGCACGGAGCGAGCTGGAACTACCTGCTGTGGGGCGCCTACTACCTGGTGCTCCTGCTGATCGAGCGCTTCTTCCTTGCCGACCGTCTGCCGCGCCCCGTGTCGCGCGTGCTGGCGCTCATCGCCGTGGTTCTGGGTTGGGTGCTCTTCCGCTTTGAGAACTTTGGCGAGATGGGCATGGCCTTTATGGGCATGTTTGGCCTGGGCGCCACGGGCGTCACCTCGCTTGCGGTGCACACGGCGTTTTTGCAGAACGTCTTCCTGCTTATCGTGTCGGTCATTGCTTGCACGGGCCTTGGCTCGTCGCTGCGCCATCGCCTGGCCGTTGGCGCTCGCAAAGACGAGCGCATGCTCACCGCCTACAGGCTCGTGGAGATGCTCGTCCCCGTGCTTCTGCTGGTCATTTCCACGATTGCGCTCGCCGGCGCGAGCTACAACCCGTTCATCTCCTTCCAGTTCTAAGAGAGGGGAGGTAACGTCATGGCAGAGATTGATGGCAACAGCGGAACCAATCGCCTGAGAAGGTCAGACATAGCGGCGCGCCGCGCCGCGCAGGGAACGCCCCAACGTGCCGGCGGAACCGCCCGCGTGAGTCGCTCGCAGCAGCAGGGTGCCCCTGCCCAAAGGCCCGTGCAGGGCTCCGGCGTCCAAAAGCCCGCGCAGAGCGCTAGCGGCCAGAGGCCAGCGCAGAGCGCTACGACCCAAAGGACCAGGCAGTCCGCGCACCGGTCGTCCCAGGGCTCCCAGACCCAAAGAGCGGCGCGCAACGCGAGCACCAGACGCCGCACCGTCGGACAGGCCCGTCCGGAAGAGCGTAAGCGCGCTTCCGGTGCTGCTCGCCAAGCGGGAAGCGCCCCCGCAGGGAGCAAGGAAGACCTGAGGCGCCGGGGGAGGGCGCTTGCCTCGGCACGAAGGACGTCGGTCCGCTCCGTCATGGCCGTCTTCGCCTTCTTCTCGCTGGTGGGGCTTCTCTTCTTCCTGCGTCCGTCCCACTCTGACCTCGAGAAGCGCGACCTTACGCCCTTCCCGGAGTTCACGTTTGGGCGGTTGGTTGACGGTAGCTTCTTCTCGGACCTTTCGCTGTGGTATGGCGACACCTATCCGCTTCGTGAGCCCATGGTCCGCCTGTCGCAGGGCATGAATGCGCTTCATGGCATCCAGCCCAAGACACAGCTCGTGGGCGGCACCGTCAACAAGGACGAGCTGCCTGTCGAAGGCGCTGACGCTGACGCCGCAGCTCCTGCCGAGGCCGTTGCCGACAACGAGGTCATCGAGGTTCCTACCGAGCGCTACATGGCGGAGGAGATCCAGAGCAAGATCATGGAGGGCCTCTACGTCAACGATGGCGCAGCCTATAACATCTACTACTTCAGCCAGGAGTCGGTCGAGCAGTACGCCCGTGCCATGAACACCTGCGCCAAGAACCTGGAGGGGCAGGCGACGGTCTACTCCATCATTGCGCCGACGAGTGCTGGTGCCCTTCTGGACGAGCAGACGCTCGAGGACCTGGGCGGTACCGACCAGTTGCAGGCCATCAAGTACTTCCATAGCCTCTACGACGACTCGGTCCACGGCATCAACGTTTACAACACGCTGCGCGCGCACAACAACGAGTATATCTACTACCGCACCGACCACCACTGGACGCAGCTGGGTGCCTACTACGCCTACGTCGAGTTCTGTCGTGACAAGGGCGTGGAGCCCTCCAACATCTTTGGGCGCGAGAAGATGACCTTTGACGGTTTCTTGGGCACGTTCTACTCGGAGCTGGGCAACTCCGACATGGAGGCGCGCCCTGACTATGTTGACGCCTACATCCCCAACTCCACCAACGACATGGTGATTTGGGACACCGACGGCAACGAGATCGAGACAAACGTCGTGACGGATGTCTCCGACTGGAACATGTACTCAAAGTACAACTGCTTCATTTCGGGTGACCGCCCGCTCAGCCGCATCGACAACCCGCTCAAGAACGACGGCTCCTCGTGCCTGGTCATCAAGGACTCCTTCGGCTGTGCGTTTGTCCCGCTGCTGGTGGACGACTACCAGACGGTCTGGGTGATCGACTTCCGCTACAGCGATCGTTCGATTCCCGACTTCGTGCGCGAGAACAACATTCAAGACGTCATCTTCCTCAATGCGATCGTGCTTGCCGGCACCGACCCGGTTTCGTCAGCCTTGCTCGCCCAGTCGCAAAACGGGTAAGCCACTCGAGAGCGCAAAATGACTCGGAAGGGATACTCCCCTTTGAGTCAGTTCGAGAACTGACTCAAAGGGGAGTATCCCTTCCGAGTCACCCAACACGCCAGAGGCCCCACTGGCAGGCTTACGCCACCGGGCGCCGGATGCTTGTATATACTTAGATGTACAAGCTATCCGGCGCCCGCTCTGTGCGGGCAGGGAGGGGAAAGACCATGGGATGGACTGACCTTGCCGTTGTGAAGGAGACCTGCGACCTCTGCTACAAGATGTGGGAAAAGGGCTGGACGCCGGGAGGGGGCGGCAACGTCTCGGTGATTCTTTCCGACGAGGAGGCTGCGTCACTCGACTACGTCCCTGGGTCGGGGAGAACCCTTCCGATGGAGGGAATCCCTGGCAATGTGCGGGGGCTTTACATCCTCGTGACGGCGACGGGCTCGGCGTTTCGCGCCCTCAAGGACGACCCCGAGCAACTGCTGGGAGTGATTTACGTACCTGAGCAGGGAGACTGCTATGAGATTGCGGCCGGCTTCGAGGGCGGCAAGCCCACGGGCGAGCTTGACTCGCACCTTGCCGCGCACGGCGTGCGTCTTGAGCAGGATCCGGCGCATCGCGTGATCATGCACAACCATGCGCGTGCCATCCTCGAGATGACGCACGTGGGTCCTTTGGACGAGCGTGAGTTCAACCTGGCGCTTTGGCGCATGATTCCCGAGGCGAGCCTGTTTTTGCCTGACGGCCTTGGCCTGGTGGGGTGGTGCGTGCCGTGCACCCGCGACATGGCGGCCCTCACGCTCGAGAGCATGCGGTCGCACCGTATTGTGGTCTGGGCGTTCCACGGCATCTTTGGCTCGGGGCGCTCCCTGCCCGAGCTCTTTGGCAACCTCGAGCTGGCCGAGCTCTGCTGCCAGGCGTGGCTTGACGTGCAGCGCTTCCCCGAGCGGCATGCGGGCATTCCCGACGAGGGAATACGGGGCATCTGGGATCGTTTCAAGGTGACGGAGCACGCCGACTATCTTGACTAGGCCACCATCTGGGACAAGGGCAAACCAATAGGGCACCGTCCTTCTGGTTTATGACAAAACCGCAGGTCAAAAGCCTGCGGTTTTGCAGTTATGGGCAGGTTGTGGTGTCGGTCCCAACCCTCTGTCATCCCCGAATTCAAACGGGTACTATTCTTCCGTCCGGTAAAGAAGACCGGATACAGAAGAATACTAACCGATAACAGAAAAGGTGATTGACAATGGTTAAGTACTGTGATATGAACGACCGCCAGCGCAAGGTGTACACTTCCGTCTACAACGGATGGTACCTGGGTGGCAAGTACCGCGCCCTTCTCGATGGGCGTGAGAAGGTGTTCTGGGCGGACAGCCTGCCTATCCTCTATAACGAGGTCGACAAGTGGTATGCCCGACATGAACGATCCCATGGACATGCCCAGCTGCTCGTCAAGTGCGTGAATGCCCTCTAGCTGGCCTACGTGCCACAAGCGCTCAGACGCTCAGGAATAACCCCTCTGGTTGCCAGGCAGCCAGAGGGGTTATTCTTTTCTACTTTGGACATCCAGGACGGAGGCTTCTGTCCAGCCTCTGTTTGCACGCAACTTGGGCAATGAGGACCCCGAAGGCCGCTCGGTAGCCGATTGTGTGCATTCCCCGGGGCACCAACTGGCCTTTCGTCGCCAGCGCTGCACTACGCAAGCGCCTGCTGAGCAAGCTCCAAATAGGATTGCGCGGTGTGTCGGTTTGCGGCAATGTCGTGTTCGGTCATGGTTCGCCTTACGCGGGCAGGGCTGCCATAGGCAACGGAGCCGTCAGGGATGACCATCCCCTGCGTCACGACCGACCCTGCGCCTATGATGCAGTCGTTGCCAACCGTTGCCCCGTCCAACACAATCGCGCCCATGCCAATGAGCGTGTTGTTGCCTATAGTGCAGCCGTGGACGATGGCGCCGTGGCCGATGCTCACGCCGTCACCAATGTGCACAGGATGCCCCTCCGACACATGGATGACGACGTTGTCCTGCACGTTGGTGTTGCCCCCGATGACCACGTCCTGCTCTGCCCTGATGACCGCGTTGTACCAAACGCTGCACCCGGGCCCCATGGTGACGTTTCCCACGACCCGCGCTCCGTCCAGCACGACCACGCTCTCGTCAAGGCAAGGGGTGCCTACCATGCGTAGACCTTGGAGCCAAAGTTGAGGTAGTTGAGGTAGGCGAGCTGCTGGCGTAGCTCTGCGTAGGGCGACGCGTCGTCGTCAGAGGCATACCAAACGCCGTCAGCACCCAGGTAGCCAAAGGCGTTCAGCGCCTGGATGTCTTGGCGGGCGACCAGGCGCGCCTGCTGGTAGGTGGTGAGCGGAGCGCCAATGTATTGCAGCGTCATGGCGCCCAGCATGTCGGCGCTTGCGTTGCTGACGGCACTCTTCTGCTCGACACCGGCAACGTCATAGTTTGCCCAGATGAAGTAGTTGGAGTGATACACGCGCTCCTTGTGGGCAACCTCATCCTCCTCGTCGGCGTAATAGAAGTCGTTGAAAACGGGGGAGAAGGCTGGCTGGTGATCGCCGAAGAAGACGAGCACCACCTTGCGGTCAAGCTTCGAGAGCTCGTCCATGAAGGCCTTGAGGTCGGCGTCGGATGCCTGGATGCAGGCAAGGTATTCGTTGAGCTGGTCGACGTCTTCCTGCGCGATGCCCTGGCCCTGGCGGGCAAGCTCGTCATCAACGACGCCCTCGGGCTCAAGGTGGACCTGCTTGTCCTCGGGGATGTTGCCCAGGTTGTAGCTGCCGTGGTTCTGCATGGTCACGTCAAAGACGAACTGCGGGCTAGGGTCGAGCTTCAAGATCTCGAGGATCTTGTCGTAGGTCGCCGCGTCGGTCACGCCCATGTGCAGCTGCTCGGCACCTTCGAAGGCCGAGATGTCCACAAACTCGTCGAAGCCCATCAGGTCGTACACCACGTCGCGGTTCCAGTTGGTGGGGTCGTTGGGATGGATGGCGTGCGTCGCATATCCCAGCGAGGAAAGCTGGTCGGCAAGGTTCTCAAGGCGCATGCGGTACATGATGTAGGGGTACTTTCCCGAGCCGACGAACGCATAGGAGTTGCCTGTCAGGAACTCAAACTCGGTGTTGCAGGTACCTCCGCCAATGACGGACACGGCAAGGTCGCCACGAGTGATGGCGTTGCCGATGCTCTTGAAGTAGGCGGGCCCTTCGTATCCGCAGCGCAGGGAGTCAATGACCGAGAGGTCTGCGAAGGACTCGTTCATGACGACGATCACGCTGGGCTTCTCTGCCTCAAACTGCTCGACGGCCTTTGCGCGCTGCTCGGTGTTGCCAAGCTCCGCCTCGTAACGCTCGTCGAGGGACACCTGCAGGTTGGCCGCATTGTAGGCCGTGTAGCCCAACGGGGTGGCGATGGGCAGGTCTTGGGCCGCGGCCACGAAGCCGGTCAGGAAGCCATAGGTGCGGTACGAATCGAGGGTCTTGCCATAGTCAAGCTTGACGCCGGCGTCGTGGATGTAGTTGGGCTGGGTCATGGCGACGACCGTCACGAGGCCGATGGCCAGGCCAATGCCGGTGTTGATCAGGAATCGTAGGACCTTGCGCATCGTGCCCTTGGGGCGTTCCTGGGCCTCGTCAGCACCAACAAGGTGCGCCGAATGACGGCCGCTTTTGGGCGCCACATACTCAGGCGCTTCCGGGATGCGCCCCAGAAGCGAAAGCGCGGCAAGGGCAACGCAGCAGGCGGCCGGCCCCCAGAGTCCTCGCACGCCCAGCACGAACGAATATCCCTCCTTGACCTTGAACGCGGTGGGCATGGCCAGAAGGTCGCTGGGAAGGATCGCGACCCCCTTGAATCCCGCAAGAAAGTACTGGCAGGTTCCCGCGATGCCTGCAAGGAGCGGTGCCACCCACATGATGGCGGCGCTGCGCTGCCCTAAGAAGTACAGGCTAAGGAGGATGCCCGCGATGAGTCCCACCTCGATGAAGAACTGGGGTGCGACGGCGGGAAAGGCGGTGTTCCACGAGAGCTCGAGCGTGAGCGTGGTCGCGATGACGGCAATTACGATGACGACGGCGTCGCGAATGGTGGCTGCCACGGGGCCTCGCTCTGCGACCCAAGCCCTGACCAGCCCGCGGTTCTCGGAAAGCACGGCGCATGCGACGGCAAGTACCGTGTAGGTGACCAGCTCGAACAGGCCGCCAGAGAAGTGCCCGATGGCCGTGATGACGCAGAGCGCAAGGAGGGAGAGCGCTGCCGGCGCTGGCCAGGCGGCGGCGCCAGAGGTCCGGTCTGGGTCCGAGAAGGACGAGGTGGACGAACCGACTGAGGCCGCCGCGATCACGATGAAGCCCAGAAGCGGGACAATCGGGTACCAATGGGGCGCGACCAAAAGGTCCTTAAGGATTTCAATGAGCTGATCGATCATGGCCTGTTCCTTGCCATCCTTGGTTTTCCATGATTGTTCAAAAGATACCCTATTGCCAGGCATCTGCGCATGCCTTGAGTCGTTTTGGCAACAGGCGCCCCCAAAAAACCCTATTAACCTTAGATTCGTTGGCCAAAGGGCACCAACCAACTTATATAAAGGACTAGCAGTACTCACCCAAACGGAACTACCGTTTGGCGAATTATCATGCAAACCTTGCTCAAAAAAGAGACTATGGAAAACATGTTGTTGGTTTCGGTTGCGTTTCGTAGCCGAAAAGATCAAGGGAGAAGATCATGCATAACGTTTCTCGTAGGGACTTCCTCGGTGCATCTGCCTTGGCTGGTCTTACGCTTGCCGGTTGCGGCGGTGGCGGAAACGCCGGTGGTGGCGCCGCTGATGGTGGCGAGGCTGCCGCTGGCGTCGAGGGCTATGATCCCGAACTCGTGTCTGCTGCTCAGGGCGAAGGCGAGCTCGTCGTCTACGGTACCTGCGAGGAGCCCTACATCATCGCCGCGTGCGACAAGTTCACCGAGCTCTTCGGCATTACCACCAGCTGGCAGCGTCTGGGCGGCGGCGAGGTCCTCGCCAAGATCCAGGAGGAGAACGGCCATCCTTCCGCAGACGTCTGGTTCGGCGGCGGCTGCACCTCTTACGTCCAGGCTGCTAACGACGGCCTGCTCATGAAGGTCTCCCCGACCAACCTGAGCCACATCACCAACCCCAACTTCACCTCCACCGACGGCACCTGGGTCGGCATCTACATGGGCATCCTGGGCTTCCTCGCCAACAACGAGGAGCTCGAGGCCAAGGGCATCGATGCCCCCAAGGACTGGCCTGACCTGCTCGACGAGAAGTACAAGGGCCTCATCTGGAGCTCCAACTACAACACCGCCTCCACGGCCGAGCTGATTCTCAACACCATCATCCAGAAGTACGGCCATGACGAGGGCATCCAGTTCCTGGTCGACCTCGACAAGAACATCGCCCAGTACACCAAGTCTGGTGGCGGCCCGTCCAAGTCCATCGACATCGGCGAGTGCACCATCGGCATCAACTTCCTGCACGATGGCATCTATCAGATCGTCGACAACGGCTATGACAACATCGGCCTCGTCTCCCCGAGCTCCGGTGCCTCCTATGAGGTCGGCGCCTCCGCAGGCCTCGAGGGCTGCGCTCACCCCAACGCGGCCAAGCTCTGGCTCGAGTACGTCCTCACCCCCGAGTGCGTCAACCAGGCCAAGGAGGTCGGCTCCTACCAGTTCCTGGTCATCGACAACGGCGAGCAGCCGCAGATCGCCATCGACATGGGCGTCGATCCCAACAACGTCATGGACTTCGACTTTGCCGACATGATGGCCAACACCGCCACCTACAAGGAGGAGGTCATGGCCGCTCTCGGTGGTGGCGACGACCGCTTCAAGACCGAGTAGTCCTAGGCTCCAACAGCTAGTCAAACGGGAGGCGGCGGGCGGGGGGGGCAGTGCCAACCGCCCCCCAC
>JAFUBJ010000078.1 GCA_017460265.1 Atopobiaceae bacterium
ACCAGAAGCGCAGTGCCACCCCTGCAGCTGCCATCGCGGCCGGTGCGTCAAAGCTCGTGATCGGCCGTCCCATTACGGGTGCCAATGACCCTGCGGCGGCGTTTGAGGCTATCGTTGCCGAGATTGTGAGGGGATAGCCCTCTTGGCATAGGGTTTTTAAAGTTCCCACTGCACCAAACAGGCAGGTAACTTGCACCTTTTTGGCACCAATTGTGTGCTTAGGGTGGTTAGATGGCAACAGTTGGGGACTTAGGGCTTGCAAAATGCGGCTTATATGGGCAAACTATTCACTCGCATAGTTTACCTGCAAGTTTGCATGTGCTATACGCTTGTTTCATATTGAACGATGTTTGGAGGAACAATGGCACTACCTCAGCTTACCGACGAGCAGCGCAAGGCCGCCCTCGAGAAGGCCGCTGCCGCCCGTCACGAGCGCGCCGAGCTTCGCGAGAAGATCAAGAAGGGCGAGATTTCCCTTGAGGAGGTTCTCGACTCTGACGATCCCATCGCCTCTCGCATGAAGGTTTCTGCCCTCATCGAGTCTCTGCCTGGCTACGGCAAGGCCAAGGCTGCCAAGATCATGGACGAGCTGGGCATCTCCGCCACCCGTCGCGTCAAGGGCCTCGGCGCCCGTCAGCGCGAGCAGCTCCTTGAGGCACTCTCCAAGTAGTGTCTAGATCTCCGCGACTCTTCGTCATTTCCGGACCGTCAGGCGCTGGAAAGGGCACGTTGGTCTCGCGCGTGCGAGAGGGACGTCCCGACCTGGGCCTGACGGTCTCTGCTACCACAAGGAAGCCGCGGCCCGGTGAGGTGCCTGACGTCTCCTACCACTTCCTGAGCGAGGATGAGTTTTCCCGCCTTGTTGAAGAGGGCGCCTTCCTAGAGTGGGATGGCCACTTTGAGAGGCGCTACGGTACGCTCTGGAGCGAGGTCAACGCATGTCTCGATGAGGGTCGTTCCGTCATCCTCGAGATTGACGTGAACGGTGGGTTCAACGTCAAGAGCGCCATGCCAGACGCGGTGCTCATCTTCATCGCACCACCCTCGCTTGCCATTCTCGAGGAGCGCCTTCGCAAGCGCGGCTCCGAGACGGACGAGCAGATTGCCAAACGGCTTTCTCGCGTCAGCATGGAAATGGAGAGCTCCTCACGCTATGACGAGGTCATTGTCAACGACGACCTCGAGAGCGCCGTGGATGAGCTTGCGGCGCTGATTGATCGCTACGAGACGGACGAAAGGACTCATGCACATGTCCGTGACTAGGCCTGAGATTGACTCGCTCCTTGAGAGGACCGAGAACAATCCTTTCCTGCTTTGCAGCATTGCCTCTAAGCGTGCCTGCGACATCAACAACATGGTTCGCGGCCAGCACCTCCGCGTGACCGCCATTCAGGACTTTGACGACATCACCACGGTCGCTTCGGGTCAAGACCCCGTCTCCATTGCCATGGACGAGATCTATGACGGTACGCTGAGCTTCGTGCGCGAGGACTTCGACGAGGAGATTAAGGGCTCCAACGCCGAGGTCCTGCAGAATCTCTAACATGCCAAATCGCGTCTGTCTGGTCCACTATCACGAGATTGGTCTCAAGGGGAAGAATCGTTCGACCTTCGAGAACCAGCTCGTGACCAACCTACATCGTGCGCTTCGCGGATATGACCTGGGTGACATCAAGCGTGTCTCGGGTCATATTCTTGTTACCTCTGCGTCGGGACGCGTGAGTGACGAGATGGCAGACGCCATCTCCCGCGTCCCCGGGGTGGCACGTGTCTCGTTGGCGTACCTTTGCGGCCTTGACCAGTCCGAGTATTGCGCTGCTGCCGTACGCTCCCTTTCTGAAGCAGGCGAGTTCGGCTCCTTCAAGGTTCACGCGCGTCGCTCCGCAACCAACTACGAGCTCCATACCCTCGACATCAACCGCATCGTCGGGTCCGTTCTGTGCGACGCGTTCCCTGACAAGCGTGTCGAGATGCACAATCCCGACGTCATCGTCTACGTGCTTGTCGTCCAGGGGAGCGTGTATGTGTACGCCTCCTCGCTCGTAGGCGTGGGCGGCCTTCCCGTTGGCACGGCCGGCAAGGTCGTGACCCTCCTGTCCAGCGGCTTTGACTCGCCAGTCGCCACCTGGATGGTCGGTCGACGCGGGGCCATCTGCGTTCCCGTGCATTTTTCCGGAAGGCCCATGACCGCAGACACGAGCGAGTGGCTCTGCCAGGACATCGTGGAGGCGCTCGCTCCCTCGGGGACCATTGGCCGCCTGTATGTCGTTCCCTTTGGGGAGCGTCAGAGAGAGATTTCGCTTGCCGTTCCCCAATCGCTTCGCATAATCATGTATCGACGCGTCATGTTTGCCGTCTCGGAGCGCATCGCGCGCATCGAGGGTGCCAAGGCTCTTGTGACGGGAGAGTCCCTGGGGCAGGTTGCCTCGCAGACGCTTGACAACATGGCTGTGGTCAACGAGATGGTCTCCATGCCCGTGCTCAGGCCGCTGTGCGGTTCTGACAAGCAGGAGATCATGCGTCGTGCCCAACAGATTGGCACCCATGAGCTGAGCAGCCGGTCCGTTGAGGATTGCTGCACGCTCTTCATGCCTCGGCGACCAGAGACCCATGCCAGGCTGGAGGCCGTGCATGCCGCTTGGGACTCGTTTGACCATGAGTCGATGATCGAGGACCTCGTTGAGCATGTCGAGTACCGCGACTTCGACCAATGCCCCTCATATCGCGCGCCTAAGCGTTGGAAGCGACATCATAGGGAGCTTGGTCCCGCGATCTAGCTGCTACTTTGTTGCGCCCGGTTACCAATGGTTCCCGGGCGCTGCATTTATGTGCAAGCCATCTGCAATCTAAGTGCTTCGATTTCTCAATCGGTCGATGCCACGACATGCTTCCCTCAACCATGATTGGGTGAGGAGGCGGTCGCATGGCACAACGGACGAAGAGAAATAGGCTTTTGCGTAGGCTGGGCATCACGGGCAAAGGTGGGTCGGCAGTGGTGTGTGCCGCGCTTGCCGTGTGTTTGGCAGGAGGCGGCGCGTTGTATGCCTTGGCTCCACGTGAGGGCTTTGAGATCGAGCGAAGCGCTCCTTCGCCAGGTGGCGATGCTGACGCAGAGGAGCCGGAACAACAAAGCAAGGCGGAGACCGACGAAGAGCCCGATGAGAAGATATCTCTTGTCGTCCATGTGGACGGTGCCGTGCAAAGCCCAGGCGTCTATGAGCTGGTTGACGAAAACGCCCGGGTGAGCGACGCGGTGGAGAGCGCCGGGGGTCTTTGCGATGACGCGGACACGTCAACGGTCAACTTGGCAGCCCATCTTGTCGACGGACAGAAGGTGCACATTCCCCGTTTGGGAGAGGAGCCTGTGCAGCAGGATGCCGCCATCAGCTCGCAGGGCACCGAGCTTGGGGGTGCCGTGAACATCAACACCGCCACGACGGAGGAGCTCAAGGCTCTTCCGGGAGTTGGCGATGCCACCGCTGCGGCGATCGTAGAGGAACGTGAGCGTGG
>JAFUBJ010000079.1 GCA_017460265.1 Atopobiaceae bacterium
AGACCCAGTTGAGCCAATTGCGATACAGCAGGTTTGCGTGGCTGCGCCACGTAAAGATGGGCTGGTTTTCGGGGTTGTCGTCGGGGAAGTAGTTGACCGGCACCTTGATGGGAAGGCCCTTGTGGAAGTCGCGCCAGTACTCCCCCGCCAGCGTGTCACGACCATACTCAAAGTGGCCCGTGACATAAATCTCGTGGAAGTCGCGCGTGGCAATGAGGGCCGGCCCCGTCTGGAACCCTTCTGAGAGGGTCTGTAGCTCGGGGTGCTCGGCAAGGGCGTTGGTGTCGATGGCGGCATGGCGGCTATGAGGCATGTTGTGCACCTCGTCAAAGCCGTTGGTGAGGAAGCTGTATTCGTCACAGAGCCGCTGCGGGAAGACGCCAAAGAGCTTCGAGCCCAGCTGCTTTTTGGGGATGCCGTAGTAGTGGTAGAGACCTGCCAATGCGCCCCAGCACAAAAACATGGTGCTAAAGACGTGCTCACGCGCCCAGTCCATGATCTCGCAGAGCTCGTCCCAGTAGTCGACCTCGGCAAAGGGCAGGTGCTCGACCGGAGCGCCGGTCACGATGAGGCCGTCATAGTTCTTGTCGCGATACGCGTCGAAGGTCTCGTAGAACTTGACCAGATGGTCGGCCGAGACGTTCTTGGACTCATGCGACGAGACGCGCATGAAGTCGCAGCTCACCTGCAGCGGAGACTTAGAGATGAGGCGCAGGATCTGAGTCTCGGTCTCGACCTTGGTGGGCATGAGGTTCAGGATGGCAATGTGCAGCGGGCGGATGTGCTGACGGACAGCAACCTCTTCCTCCAGCGCAAAGATGCGCTCCTCGTGCAGAATCTGCTTAGCGGGAAGACCGTCGGGAATGTTGATGGGCATGGGAAGGCTCCGTTCTAAAGCAAGGGCAAACGCGTGGACAACAGCTGGCTTCTTAGCTGCACATTCGCACGGAGAGCGCCTTTGGGGTCCTTCTCATGTCGGTCCTTCCACTGCCGGTAGTTCATCATTTTTTATGCTAGCAAAAGGAGGGGTTCACTCCGCTAGCCCCCTGACACGTTTTGCAGGGTTGAAATGTGAGCGCACCTAAAGCTCCAGCTCCTGCCCATCGTCTTCTTCGTCCAAGAGCAGCGGCACAAAGAGCTTGGTGTAGAACGCCAGCCACACCGCCGACACGCAGAAGCCTGCCAGTACGTCCGAGGCATAGTGAACGCCCAGGTAGATGCGGCTTATGCCCACCAGCAGGATGACCGCCGCAAACCCCGCCATGCACGTCCACTTGACGATGCGGTCCTTCTCGTAGCGCCACACCATCCACAGCAGCAGCCCGTAGAACGCCATCGACACCATCGAATGGCCGGAGGGGAAGCTGTAGCCCGTCTCGGAGACGAGCCTCATGCTTTCGTCAGGGCGCGGACGCTGGACGATCTCTTTCAGCACGAGGTCGATGAAGACCGCCAGGACTAGGTTGATGGCGGCGCACACGCCCGGCCGGCGCCCCGGCGCAAACGCCTGCACGACAAGCAGCATCACCGCCAAGATGACCGGCGATGCCAGGCTCGAGATGGTCTCCATGATGGGCGTCAACCACGCGCGGCGCAGATGCAGGACAAAGAACACGTAGGCGGCGGAGTCAATTTGCGCAATGTCGTCGCCCTTGACGTCCATGACCACGCCAAGCAGCGCCACAAGCGCAAAGCCGATTACGACCAGGCGTTTGTTGTTCCTCATGAGGTCTATGAGCGATGCGAACGCAGAACCCAACGCGTGCCCTTCCCTGCCATTTACGTACAAGAAGGCCGGCGCCCGAAAGCACCGGCCTCCGCAACGATTCCTCTTAAGAATAGCCTACGTCTGTCGCTCTGCGTGCGACGGATGAGACATTCCTCGGGCTGCTTGCTCCTGACTCGGAAGGGATATAGGGTATCTCCAAGACCAATGCCCAAATTGAGGACGGTGACCATGTGCTGGTGACCATCATCACCGACGGCGAGGAGAACAGCAGCGAGGAATGGACGCTGAAAATGGTTCGCACGATGATCGAGAAACTGAAGAAGC
>JAFUBJ010000080.1 GCA_017460265.1 Atopobiaceae bacterium
CGGGACAACGTGGCCCGTGCCACGGCGCGCGACCCCGAGAACCTCGCAAGCAACGCCGCAGTAATCGAGTCGGTCTTGATGGAGGCCTCCCGCGAGGCGCAGTACCAGCGGCTGGGCCTCACGAGCGAGCCCTCGCGCAAGATCGAGCTTGCCCTGGGCAACCAGCCCGCCCTCTTCCCGCAGCAGGCGTTCGTGGCCTGCCAGGGCGTGGAGGGCGCCTACCAGCAGATTGCCTGCGACCGCATGTTCAGGCGGGCCCAGCTCAGCTACTTCGACTCCTTTGACGGCGTGTTCCGCGCCGTCGAGCAGGGCTTTTGCGAGTACGGCGTCCTGCCCATCGAGAACTCGACAGCGGGATCGGTCAACCACGTCTTTGACCTCATGATGCGGCACGACTTCCACATCGTGCGCACCTGCCGCCTCAAGGTCGACCACTGCCTCCTCGTGAAGCCGGGCACCAAGATCGAGGACGTCCGCATCATCTACAGCCACCAGCAGGCCATCAGCCAGTGCGCGGACTACATCGCCAACCTTCCCGGCTCGCGCGTGCACGTCTGCGAGAACACGGCCGTCGCCTCACGCATGGTCGCCTCCTCCGAGCGCGACGACGTGGCCGCCATCGCGTCGCGCGACTGCGCCAAGCTCTATGGCCTCGAGATTGCCGACCAGTCCATTCAGGACCAGAAGAACAACTACACGCGCTTTGCCTGCATCGCCAAGGACCTCACGATCTTCCCGGGCGCAGACCGCACGTCGCTCATGGCCGTGGTCTCCAACGAACCCGGATCGCTCTACAAGGTGCTCGCGCGCTTCTATGCCCTTGGCGTGAACCTCATCAAGCTCGAGAGCCGCCCCATCCCAGACCATGACTTCGAGTTCATGTTCTACTTTGACGTGGAGTGCCCGGCAGCGGCACCCGAGTTCCAGACCCTCATGAACTCCCTCTCCGACGTCTGCCAGGACCTGCGCTACCTGGGCAGCTACTCCGAGGTCATCTAGCATGCCCGCCTCGCGCGCGACTGAATATGGGCTCTTGGGCCGCACGCTCGGCCACAGCTGGAGCCCGCAAATCCACGCCGCCCTTGGCAGCACCCCCTACGAGCTCATAGAGCTCGAGCCTGACGAGGTCGTGCCCTTCGTGCGCGAGGGGTCATGGCGCGGCCTTAACGTGACCATCCCCTACAAGCGCACGGCCGCCGAGGCGGCAGACGTCTTGTCCCCGCGCGTCGAGGCGCTCGGCGTCGCCAACACCCTTGTGCACCGCGCCGACGGGGGCATCCTTGCCGACAACACCGACGTGCTTGGCTTTGAGGCCATGGTCTCGTCGTTTGCCCAACGCACGCTGAAGAGGGACGCTCGCGAGGCCTTTGGCGGAAGGCGGGCGCTCGTCCTGGGCACGGGAGGAGCCGCGCAGGCCGTCACCTTCGCGCTCAGGGAGTCGTTTGGCTGCGACGTGATGGCGGTCTCCCGCACGGGCGATACAAACTACCAAAACCTCGTCGAGCGCGGAGGAGACGCGGCGCTCGTGGTCAACACGACGCCTGTGGGGATGTATCCCTCCTGCCCCGCCTCTCCCCTTGCCGAGGGCACGCTCGAACGGCTCCCCAACCTTGCCGCCGTCCTTGACGTGGTCTACAACCCAACGCGCACCGGCATCTGCCAGCAGGCAGAGCGCCTGGGCATCCCGTCCGAGAGCGGCCTTTCCATGCTGGTCTGGCAGGCGCTCTTCGCGAGCGAGCTCTTCCAGGGCACAGACCTTGACCACGGCCTGGTGGACCAGATCTTGGAGAGCATCCATCGGCAGACGACCAACGTGGTGCTCATCGGCATGCCTGGCGCCGGGAAGACCACGGCGGGACGTGCCCTCGCGCGCCTCACGCACCGCCCATTCATCGACCTTGACGACGCCTTCAACGTCGAGGCGGGCGTCTCTCCCTCCGAGTTCATCACGACGCAGGGCGAGGAGGCATTCCGCAGGCAGGAGACGGAGGTGCTCAAGGGCTATGCCGCCCGCACCGGCCTTGTCATCGCCTGCGGAGGCGGCGTCGTCACGCGCCCCGAGAACTACGCGCCCCTCCACCAGAACGGCACGATCGTGTTCCTTGACCGGCCCCTGAAGGAGCTCTCGAGCAGGGGCCGGCCCCTCTCGCAGGCAAAGGGGGTCGAGCAGCTCGCCAAGGAGCGCATGGGGCTCTATCGCTCGTGGGCGGACCTCACCGTCTCCTGCACCGGCTCGCCGTCCAGCGACGCCGCCTTTATCCGCGCTGAGCTGGGCATCTAGGCACATCCCTCCACTTATCGATAGTCAGCGGTTGCGTATGCGCCGCGTTTGCGTCGGACCGTATACTTGAATGCGGTGAAGAACGCACGGAAGAGGTTTCAGGCATGTCTCATCGCGACGTCGCAAGCGCTGTCTTGGGTTGCGTCGGAGGATCGGGTAACGTCATCGCAAACTCGCTTTGCATGACGCGCCTGCGCATCACGGTCGCCAACCCTACAGCCATAAACCGCTCGTCGATAGACCTCATCGACGGAGTCTTAGGCACCGCCACGCGCGGAACCAACGGCATCGAGGTCGTCTTTGGCCCTAACATCGTCAAGGATGTCTTTGACGAGTTCTCCAAGCTCACAGGCATACCCAACGACTTCGACCCCATGGCGGGGTTCAGGCGTCACCACTCCAACCTGCACGTGCACATCTCGCCAGGAAGGCGCAAGTCCTTTGTGGCGCAGGCCGAGGCCAACGAACAGCGCGAAGATGCGCAAGACGACGACATGGCCCAGCTCGCCCAGCTCCTTGAGGACGATTCCGCTGACCTCGACGTGAGCCTGCCCGATGAGGTCGAGGCGCTGGAAGAGGAGCCCGCAGAAGAGGAGGAGCACAAGACGCTGCGCCTTTTGGTCATCAATGGCCCCAACATCAACATGCTCGGCATCAGGGAGCCCAGCGTCTATGGCAAGCAGGACTTCTCCGCCTTGCTCGAGCTCTGCAAGCAGACGGCCCGCAACGTGGGCTTTGCAGACTGCCGCTGCTTCCAGTCAAACCACGAGGGTGCGATCGTCGACGAGATCCAGGACGCCTATGGCATCTTTGACGGCCTCGTAATCAATCCCGGAGCCTACACGCACACCTCCGTCGCCATCCTCGATGCGGTGAAGGCCATCTCGATCCCCACCATAGAGGTGCACATCTCCAAGGTGGAAGACCGCGAGGACTTCCGGCAGGTCTCCTACATCAGGCAGGCGTGCCTCGAGACCATCACGGGCCTGGGCATCGACGGGTACCGCGTGGCCATCGAGCACATGGCCGCACACCTTGGGCTCTAGGCATTCAAGCCTCTAATCATGCCGCACGAATAAGGGCCCCATAGGGGCCCTTTCGTTTCAAGCTGATGCGAGAGACTCTCCGATGTGGCCTGCGCCCCTTGCTACTTACGGCAGCGCCAGACGGCTCCGTCGCTGATCAGGACGTCCACCGCCACGTCGTGCGGGTCACGCGGAAGCGGGTTGGAGCTGATCTGCACCGTGCGGGCAAGCGAGACCTTGCAGCCCGGATACGTGGCAAGGAAGTTGTCCACATAGCCAGCGCCATATGCCACGCGGTAGCCCTCCGCGTCAAAGATGAGGCCGGGGACCAGGCACACCGACGTGCTCACGAGCTCGTCATCCATCGAGACGGGCGTGCCGTCGTCCAGGTGGAACGTGATCTTGCCGTC
>JAFUBJ010000081.1 GCA_017460265.1 Atopobiaceae bacterium
CAAGATCGCCGACAAGGCCACGCAGAGCGTGGGCCAGTTCTACAACATACCCATGCAGGCGCTCCTGGGCTCGGTCGGAAACCTTCTCAAGAGGCGTGAGGATACGCCCATCACACATTCGATCATCTGCTCGGTTGCCGTGAAGCCCGCAAACGTGAACTCGATAAACGACTTCATTGCGAAGACTTGTGCAGAAGACGACACCTTGGTTGGCCTTGCCGCAATGCACCAAGACTTTGAAGACGTTGGAACCGAGCTTGACAGGGCTATGTCCATGGGCCTTAGAGGCGTCAAGCTGCACCCTGACACGCAAGGTGTCAACATGGACGACCCACGCCTCATGCACGTGTACGAAGAGTGCGAGAAGCGCGGTCTGCCCCTTCTGATTCATTGCGGGGACTACCGCTACGACTACTCGCACCCTCGTCGTCTTAAGCGAATCTTGCACGAGTTTCCGCAGCTTGAAGTGTGTGCTGCCCACTTTGGCGGATGGTCGGTCTACGACTTGGCGCTCGAATACCTCGAGGACGAGCGCTGCTTCTTGGACGTCTCGAGCTCAATGCGCTACCTCGGGCTACGTCGTACTCGCGAGCTTATAGAGGACTATGGCGTGGACCGCATGATGTTTGGCTCTGACTTCCCCATGTGGGACCCGGGCGAGGAGCAGGAGGCTTTCTCGTCGCTGGGCTTTTCCAAGGCAGACTACGAGCGCATGTGCTGGCACAACGCCGAGCGCTGGCTAGGCGTAGACATAGTCTAGGCGTGCCGCTTTTTGCATTTGGGTCTATCATGGGTGTGCCCTGTTGTCGAGACTTAGTTACTGGAGCTGTCCATGATCGAGCTGTATCTTACCGATGGTCCGGAGACGCGCGTTGTCACCGAGATTCAGGACTGGACATGGATCAAGCTTACGGCCCCGACTCCAACCGAGATAGATCGCGTGGCAGCAGCACTTCCCAGGCTTGATCGCGATGACCTCATGGCCGCAAATGACCCCGAGGAGAAGACCCGTCTTGAGCATGATGACAACTACTCGCTCATCCTCATCGACGTGCCGACCTACGAGATGCGCCACGGCATTGATACGTACAACACCATTCCTCTGGGCATCATTCTCATGGAGCGCAACGTCATCACGGTCTGCGCCGAGAACAGCGAGGTGCTGACCCCGTTCCATGCGGGACGAGTCAGGGGGTTCTCTACCCGCATGCGCATCAGCTTCGTCTATCAGATCCTGTTGCGAACGTCGCTTCTTTACCAGCGGGCGTTGACCATTGTCGACAGGAAGCGCATCGAGTTCGAGGGACACATCGAGTCCATGACCGACGAGCGCGACTTGATGAGCCTGCACGAGCTTGAGTCAACGCTGGTGTATATCGCCACGTCCTTGCGAGGCAACGGCGGCGTGTTGGCGCGTCTGGCGCATTCCGAGCGCCTGAAGCCTGGTCCCGAGGATGAAGAGCTGCTGGAAGATGCCATAGTCGAAAACCAGCAGGCAGTAGAGATGGCGCAGATCTACCACGACATCATTGACGGTACGCGCGACTTGATGAGCTCCGTCATGGACTCCCGACTGAACAACGTCATGCAGCGCTTGACGTCCATCACGCTCATCCTTTCCATCCCGACGATTATCTCGGGCCTTTACGGCATGAACGTCGACCTCAACTGGATGCCGCTGGCTCTGGCGCCGCATGGCTTCGGCATCATCTGCGCCATGACGAGCGTCGTCTGTGTGATTCTGGCCATTTGGCTGGTGCGCCGCGGCTGGATGTAACGTGAGTGAGACGCCTATGCGCGGCGGAAGCAGGTCGCGGTCATGCGGGCAACGTGGGTGCCTAGGTCGTCCGCGATGTCCACGGTATAAAAGCCCAGGTTCCGACCGCTCTTATCCGCTTCGGCCGTGGCAATGAGACGAGCGCCCTTCGCCATGTTGAAGTATTCGATTGAGCTTTGGACCGACACGGTGGGCTTCTCGCCAACGTTGCAGGCAACGGCCAGCGCAAAGTCGGCCAGTGTGAAGATAGCGCCACCCATCACGTTTCCCTGGGCATTTATGTGCTGCGGGCCAATGGTGAAGGCGCAGGCGCTGTGGCCATGAGCTGCCTCAAGCACCTCACAGCCACAGGCATCGGTGGCAAATCGGTCGTTTGCAAAGAAGACACGTACGTCTTCGAGCGAGCTGTTCTCGTCAAGCATTCTCAGTCCTTATCCCAGCAACATGCGGTCGTTAGCCAGCTCTTCGCCAGCCGCCTCCTCAAACTTGGCCATGAGGTCGGCTCGGTGCAGGCGAGCCTTCTCCTCGCCGCTCACGTCGTAGATGATGCGACCGTCCGACATCATGATGAGGCGGTTTCCCATGCGGATCGCGTCATGCATGTTGTGGGTGACCATGAGGGTCGTGAGCTGGTGTTCGTTGACGATCTCGTCCGTAAGCTGCAGGACCTTTGCCGCGGTCTTTGGGTCAAGCGCCGCCGTATGCTCGTCGAGCAGCAGCAGGTCGGGCTTTTTGAGGGTGGCCATGAGCAGCGTCAGGGCTTGCCTCTGTCCGCCAGAGAGCAGGCCGACCTTATCGGAAAGACGGCTCTCAAGGCCAAGGCCAAGGGTGGAGAGTGCCTCGCGATACTGCTCCCGCTCCTCGCGCGTGATGCCCCAGGCAAGGCCGCGACGTTCGCCGCGGCGCGCGGCAAGGGCAAGGTTTTCGTCTATCTGCATGTCTGCCGCGGTGCCACGCATTGGGTCTTGGAAGACGCGTCCCAGGTACTTGGCGCGTGCCGGCTCAGAAAGGCGGGTGACGTCGTTTCCGTCAAGGGTGACGGTGCCCGCGTCGATGGGGAAGACGCCGGCTATGGAGTTCAGCATCGTGGATTTGCCGGCACCGTTGCCTCCGATGACGGTGACGAAGTCACCTGGTGCCAGGTGGAGGTTGAGTCCGTCAAGCGCGACCTTCTCGTTGACCGTGCCCGGGTTGAAGACCTTTCGGATATTGGAGAGGGTGAGCATTAGGCTTCGCCTCCCTTTGCGTAGGCGCGTCGTATGCGCAGCCGCTCGGTGACGACGGGCACGCAGAGCGCAAGCGCCACAATGATGGCAGAAAGAAGCTTCATGTCGTTGGCATCCATGCCAAGCTGCAGCACGATGGCGCGAATGAGGAAGTAGACGACCGATCCGGCAACCGCAGATATGAGGCGGCTCGAGAAGGACCGCAGCTTGCCTGGGGTCAGTTGGCCTAGCACCTCTCCGATGACAATGGCTGCAAGACCGATGATGATGGCTCCCGTGCCCATGCCGATGTCGGCGTACTTCTGGCTTTGGCAGATGAGACCGCCCGCAAGGCCTACGAGGCCATTGGAGAGGGTAAGGGCGATGAGCTTGGTCATGCGCGTGTCGATACCAAGGGCACGTACCATGTCCTCGTTGTTTCCTGTGGCGCGAAGAGCCGATCCAATCTCGGTTCCAAAGAACCAGTAGAGGCTGGCAATGAGCGCCGCCGCAACGACGATGCCCACGAGCATGGAGACGACCGACTGCTGGAGGCCCGTAGCGGCGGAAATGTCGCCAAAGACATTGGCCGTCTGTAGCAGGGGAATGTTGCTCTTGCCCATGATGCGCAGATTGATGGACCACAGGCTGATTTGTGTGAGGATACCGGCAAGAATGGCGGGGATGTCAAACAGCGTGTGGAGAGCTCCCGTGACCGCGCCGGCAACCATGCCAGCGGCTGTGGAGGCAAGCAGTGCCAGCCATGGGTTGACGCCATGGTTGACAAGCAGCACGGCGCATACGCACCCGCCCAAGGCCAGGCTGCCGTCGACGGTTAAGTCGGCAATGTCAAGAAGCTTGTAGGTGATATAGACGCCCAACACCATGACACCCCAGAGGATGCCTTGGGATATGGCGCCCTGAAACGCGAGGAACATCGACCCTCCATTCTCGTCAGGCATGCTCGGGGACGGCGGCACGCATGGCGGTCGCCGTCCCCGAGCATGTGTGTGTCGTGCAGTTAGGCCAGGACCGAAAGGTCGATGCCAAGAAGTGCTGCGGTTTCCTCGTTGGTCACGAGCTCGCACTCTTCGGCGGCAAGGTGCTCGATGGGCATGGTCGCGGGGCTCTCGCCGTCAACCAGGATGCGCACGGCCATATTGCCGGCACGCTTGCCCAGCTCGAAGTAGTCGATGGAGTAGGATGCGAGGCCACCGGCGTTGACCATTCCCACCTCTCCGCAGATGGTCGGAATCTTGTTCTCGTTGGCAACCATCGTAACCGTAGCCATGCCGGCAGCAATGGTGTTGTCCGTCGGGCAGTACAGGGCGTCGACCTTGCCTACCATGGACTCGACGACCTGCTGGATCTCGTTGGAGCTAGAGACGCTATATCGAACGGCGGTAAGGTTGGCAGCAGCGCAGGCTTCCTCGGCCATGGCTACCTGAATCTCTGAGTTGGACTCGGCGGTGCAGTAGAGCACTGCCACGGTCTTGGCGTCGGGAAGGAGCTTGACCAAAAGGTCGATCTGCTCGGCGACGGGGGTGAGGTCGGACGAGCCGGTGATGTTGCCACCCGGCTCCTCATTGGACGCAACAAGGCCAGACTCTGCAAAGTCGGTCACTGCGGTGCCGATGATGGGAATCGTGGTCGTGGCGCCAGCCGCGGCCTCGACGGCAGGGGTGGCAATGGCAAGGATCAGGTCGTCGCCGTCGCTGACAAGCTTGGTGGCGATGGTCTGGCAGGCGTTCTGCTCACCCTGTGCGTTCTGCTGGTCGATCTCGTAAGCGATGCCCGACTCGTCAAGAGCGGCAACGAAGCCCTTATTGGAGGCATCGAGAGCCTCGTGCTCAACAAGCTGCAGGACGCCAATCTTGTAGGTCTTTTCAGCGTCGTCTCCGCTTGTGCTGGAGCTTGACTGGCCGCCGCATGCGGCGAGCCCAAGCGCTGCGATGCCCATGCTCGAAAGCAGGGCCCTTCTCGTGATGTTGCTCATGTGTTGTCTCCCTTTCTGTGGCCGCAGTTTTCGCTTGCCCGGTGCCACGCATGAGCGCATGGCATTGGGGTTATTTGAGCGCTGTATGATTACAGAAGAGAGACGTCCTAGGACGTTTATTGAAATTGAAACAATCTGCAGCCTTTTTTGTGCCACAAAAGGGCGTCCCCTCGCTGTTTGACAAGCGAAGGAGCGCTCTTGCGTCTCGTTGACCGCGCCTAGAGCCTGCTTGCGACGGCGCGAATGAAGTCCTGCGTGTTGAGCTTAGTGACGTTCTCCAGTGTGGTGATGGCGGCCAGGTCGCCCGTCATCTCGCCCGCCTCGATGGTGGCAATGGTCGCCTGCTCAAGGCGGTCGGCGAAGGCCACCAGGTCGTCAAGGCCGTCAAGCTCGCCGCGCTTGCGCAGGGCACCTGTCCAGGCAAAGATGGTGGCCACGCTGTTGGTGGACGTCTCCTCGCCAGCCAGGTGCTTGTAGTAGTGACGCTGCACGGTGCCGTGAGCGGCCTCGTACTCAAAGTAGCCACGGGGGCTGACCAGCACGCTTGTCATCATGGCGAGGCTGCCAAACGCCGTGGAGAGCATGTCGCTCATGACGTCGCCATCGTAGTTCTTGCATGCCCAGATGAAGCCGCCCTCGCTGCGGATGACCCGGGCCACAGCGTCGTCGATCAGCGTGTAGAAGTAGGTGATGCCCGCCTCCTCAAAGTGCGTGCGATAATCCGCGTCAAAGACCTCCAGGAAGATGTCCTTGAAGCGGTGGTCGTAGGTCTTCGAGATGGTGTCCTTGGCGGCAAACCAGATGTCTTGGCCGGTCGAGAGCGCGTACTCAAAGCTTGCGCGGGCGAAGCTCTCGATGGACGCGTCAAGGTTGTGGATGCCCTGGGCAATGCCGGACTGGTCAAAGTCCTGCACGGTGGCGCGAACCTCGTCTCCGCCATCTGCAGGCGTGTAGACCAGCTCCACCTTGCCGGGGCCGGGAATGCGCAGCTCGGTGTTCTTGTACACGTCACCGTAGGCGTGGCGGGCGATGGTGATGGGCTTCTTCCAGGTGCGGACGTAGGGCTCG
>JAFUBJ010000082.1 GCA_017460265.1 Atopobiaceae bacterium
CGCTGGTCATTGTGGTGGCAACGTCGCTGGGAGCCGTGGCGGGACTGGGCGGTGGCGTCATCATCAAGCCGCTGCTGGACCTTGTGGGGGCACACGACGCGGCCGCCATCAACATCTATAGCTGCGTCGCCGTGTTCGTGATGTGCTGCGTGAGCCTCTCCAAGCAGCTACGTGAGGGCTTTGCGTTTGACAAGCGGATGGTGCTTTCTGTGGCGGCAGGCTCGCTTTTGGGTGGCGTTGCGGGCGACAAGGTGTTTTCCGCTCTGACGGGATCGTATGACAACCACCTGGTCAAGTCCGTACAGGCGGGCGTGCTAGCCGTAGTGCTGGGGATGATCTTTGTCTACACGATTAAGCAGGACCAGATGCCCAGCTGGAAGTTGTCGAACCCGCTCACCATCTTTGCGGCAGGCTTTGCACTGGGGGCGGTGGCGGTATTTCTGGGCATTGGCGGAGGGCCGCTCAACGTTGCGGCGCTCAGCTTGCTTTTCTCGTTGGGAGCCAAGGAAGGTGCGGTCTACAGCCTGGCCATCATCTTTTTCAGTCAGCTTTCCAAGCTGGTGCTGTCTGCCACGAGCGGTGCGCTTTGGGCCGTTGACCTTACCTTTGTTCCGTTTGTGGTGCTGCCCGCCATCGCGGGTGGCTTCATTGGCACGTACTTCAATCGCAAGCTCTCTGAGGAGGGCGTGCGGCGCATCTACGTGTTCGTGATGGCGCTGCTGCCCCTCATCTCGCTCTATAACTGCATCACCAACGTGCTGGCGCCGTAGGCCCATCAAAGCTCAAAGCATCGAACCACAGGGTCGGACCCTTTGGTCCCCACAAGGTCGTGGACCCAAAGGGTCCGACCCTTGTGGCGCGTTGGTTGCGTAAATGATATGGCACGCTTATCGATTGAGTCCGGCTACGAACCGCTCGATCTGCTCGTTCACAAAGGCGGGGTTGTCCACGTTTGAGTTGTGGCCGGCGCCCGGTACCCACGCCAGCGGGACGCCGTCACCAGCGGTCCATTTGCGGTTGAAGGGCTTGACGTCGCCAGCGTGGTCATGCTCGCCACAGAGGAGCAGCGCAGGGCAGTCAATCTCGTATGGACGCTCGGCCTCCACCGCGTCGGCGAGCATGCGATACCCGTGCGCGGCAAGGTCGCAGTACTCCTGCTTGGTGTAGCTATCCATAAAAGAGCGCATGTTGGCGCGGCCTGTGGGCGTAGTGGCCGCGCCCCATGTGCCCCACGGCTTGAGCAGTGCCCAGGGAACGGCCAGGTACACGCCCTTGGTGTGTCGCAGGGCTTTGACCTCCCACGTGGGATAGTAACAGCGCTTGAGCGGGGCGGAGTCAATCGACACAAACCCGGCCGCCTCTCCAGGGAAGAGGTCGATAAACGCCTGGGCCACATATCCGCCGAGCGACTGCCCCACCAGTACGGGATGCGCAATGCCCTCTACCTGCAGAATACTGTGCAAGATGAGCGCGTAGTCATCCATCGTGAAGTCAAGTGGGTAAGGCCGCGACGCCCCGTGCGCTGGCGCGTCCCATACCAGGCAGTTCAGCTTGCCCGAGAAGTACGTCATCTGCGCGTCGAAGAGCGTATGGTCAGCCGTGAGACCGGGGAGCAAGACGAGCCAAACGACTTCTGGTCCAGCTGAGTCATCGGTCCAGTACGCAACGGTACCGCTTGGAGTGACGAACGACTTGCGCTGCATGGCGGTCCCTTCGCCGCGGGGAGTGTTGCAACGATGATAGGGGAGCCGCATGTTTGGTTACGTCTATCCTTGCTACAATGCGGCAAACGAGGGGCGAAATCGCCTGACGGGCTGTGGGGAGTTGGCAATGCGTGTCATCAAAACCGATGTTGTCGTGGTTGGCTCGGGCCTGGCAGGGATATCCGCGGCAGTTGAGGCTGCCCGCGCGGGTGCGCGGGTAGCACTGCTTACCGCAGGGACGCTCTGCGAGGGCTCGAGCTTCAGCCCACATACCTGGGGCCTTGGCATGGTCTCGCCGTTGGATCTTGAGAGCGAGCGCAGCCGAGACGAGCAAAGCCTTTCCTTTGCGATGGAGTCGGTGGGCGCACATCAGAACAAACCCCAGCTTGTGGATGCGTTGATGGAGGACGCGGAGCCTGCCATCAGCTTCCTCGAGTCGTTGGGAGCGACCGTCTCCACACCCGACAATCCTGGCGAGCAGGCCTACGTGCCGTGCTTTGACACACGCGTGCGCGGCTGGCATGGCTTTCACGCCTGGAACTCGCGCGAGGAGGTGGCATTCACGGTCCAGAGCATTGAAGCCGTTCGCGTGTATGAGCACACGCATGCGCTGAGCCTGGTCCAGCCGCACGGAGTCGGTACACCCGTGTCCGGGGTGGTTGCGGTAACTGGTTCCGCCACCACGGCCGTGCTGGTGCGCTTCGAGGCCCCTTCGGTGGTCCTTGCCACGGGTGGCCTGGCTGGTGTCTATACGCACTCGTTTGGCGGCTGTGCGCTCGGTGCGGCCATGGCCCATGATGCTGGTGCGGTGTTCACCAACCTTGAGTTTCTGCAGCTCATGATGGGGTTTCTGTCCTATCCATATGGGACCATCTGCAACGAGAAGCTCTGGCGCTGGTCGACGGTCACCGACGAACGGGGCCAATCCGTCTTCTCGTATGTCGCCGCTAGCCCTGAGGACGAGCGCGAGGCACTTGAGGCCCATTCCTGGCACGGCCCCTTCACCACGGCGCGTCCCAGCAGGCTGCTTGAGTTGGCCGTACAAGCAGCGGTGGCGCAAGGACATCGCTCATACCTCAAGCTGTCGGACAAGTTTCTTGCGGGCGCACACCCCGAGTTCGTCGACACCTACCTCTCGTGGCTGCGCGAGAAGGGCGTTGACCCCACCAAGCCCGTAGAGATTGGTCTCTTTGCGCACTCCTCAAACGGGGGCATTGCCATTGACGCCCACGGCGCTACAAACGTTGCAGGCCTCTTTGCCGCGGGGGAGTGCGCCGGTGGCGTGCATGGTGCTGACCGAATCGGCGGCCTTGCCAGCGTCGCGGCCCTTGTGTTTGGCAGGCGTGCAGGCGTGGCTGCCGCCCGGCATGCGCGGGAGCATACGGCGCAGGAGGGCGCGCGCCTCGCGTTACCCTTCTGCACGGTGGATGAGCCTGCTGCGGTGCGTCGACAGGTTGGCAATCTCATGACCAATAACTGTCTGGTAAACCGCACGGCTGAGGGACTCAGGTCTGCCCTTGACGAGCTGGACGTGCTTGAGCAGACCCACTTGGGGCAGATGTACCAGCTTGACGATGGTCCTAACGCGCTAGCGGCACTGCAAGCCGCCAACGCACGTTCAAGCATAGTCGCGGCACGCCTCATGACCCAGGCCATGCTCGCTCGGAGCGAAAACATGGGTTCGCATCACCGTGCCGACGTGCCTGAGCGTCGCGCTTAAGCTCGGAAGACTGGAGTGGCGCCTCGCTTGAGGCTGACCGGCTGGCGTGCACAGTGCCCCGGAGGGACATAGTTACCATTCGATCGTGCTCCTGGGGGCGCCAACAGGCAGAATGCAACTTTTGATGAATCGAGTGGCACCTGCGTAAAATACACAGTTGCCACTCGATTTGCGTCTCACGACAAAACCGCAGGAAACGACGCCAGAGGGCGAATCGAATGGTAACTATTTCCCCTTATGGCGTAGTATTGCCATCGTGCGCAGGCCGTTGAGGAGGCGCGTCTCGAGAGGGGAGACGCTCATGCGCATACGTCAGATTCGTAACGCCACGCTGGTCATCGGCTACGCGGGAAGCCGTTTGCTGGTTGACCCATGGCTTGAGGACAAGGGCACGGGCATGTGTGCGCGAAGCCCATGGCCAGAGAACAATGAATGCCGCTCGCCGCTGGTCGAGCTGCCGTGTCCCGTTGAGGAGGTGCTCGCGGGCGTGGATGCTGTGGTGGTCACGCACGTACATCCCGACCACTTTGAGGAGAAGACTGCCGCGTTGATTGATCACGCGCTGCCACTCTATGCGCAGAACGAGACCGACGCAGCGACCATTGCCGCTTGGGGCTTCTCTGACGTTCGGATGCTCTCTGATGAGGGTTCGCCTTTTGGTGCGCTCACGTTGACGCGCGTCCCGGCGCAGCATGGCCTTACGCCTGCGACCGACTGCGGTCCGGCAAGTGGTGCGGTGCTCATTGCGGCGGACGAGCCCACGCTCTATCTGGCAGGCGACACCGTGTGGTACGAGGGCGTGGCGGCAAACCTCGAGCGCTTCAACCCGGCTGTGACCGTGCTCAACTGCTGTGGAGCCACGATGGCAAGCCGCGGCCGCATCATCATGGACGAGGAAGACGTGCTGGCAGTGTGCCAGGCGGCCCCGTGGACGCAGGTGGTGGCAAGCCACATGGAGGCCGTCAACCACGGCAATATCTCGCGCGCCTACCTGCGCACCTTCTGCGACCGGTTAGGTGTGGGGAAGCAGGTGCTCATCCCCGCTGACGGCGAAGTGCTGGAGTTCTGAGCAACGGCTCCGTCGGACCAGAGGGTCGGACCCTCTGGTCCGATGCTTCAGGTTTTTATGCCTGTCCCATCATCAGTTGGGCAAGCAGTTGCGCGGCAAAGTCGCGGCCGATGAGGTCCGTGCAAATCATGAGGTCGTACGTGCCCGGCTCGCCCCACAGGGTGGTGTCGCTGTTCAGCATGTGCCAGGCACGACGCACGGAATCCTCGCGTCGTATGGCGGCGTCCAGATCGGCATCAGAGCTGAGGTCGCAGTACAGCGGCGAGACCTTCGCACGCACGCGCATCGCAGGCAAATCGTGCGCATAGGTCATGGCACTCGCACAACGGTAGCCGAGCCCTTCGACAAAAGCCTTGGTCACACGGTCGTGGATGAGGCAAGGTCCGGAGGCGATGGCCTTCTCGGCGGCCAAGTGGTAGGCGGTGCTGATGCGCTGGTACTCCTCGGTTCTGCGTACGGCGGCAACGTCTGGCTCGGAGCCCGTGAACTGTCGCTCGAAGGCATCCACATCTTCCAGCGTCACGCCGCATTCGGGCACGAGCTCAAGCAACGTCGTGCTGTCGTGGTATGTCCAGCCCGCGACTTTGCAGGCACGCAGGGCGATCATGCGTCCCATAGAGCAGTAGGCGCTGTCAAGCACCACGCAGTCAGGCACTTCGTAGCCTCGTTCGAATTCGTCCATACCTGCGGTGCTTGCGATGTTGCGCATATCCTCAGCCATCGTTGTTCCTCTCCAGGCAGGCGTCTTCGGTTTGGCGGGCCTGCCGACGCCGTGCACATACGTCCTCGTGCGATACGTGAAGTGTACAAGCTGGTGTAGTAATTCGCGTTTCTCCAGAAGAGTCGGAATAGCCGTGGCAGTGTGTACACTTTTGTACGGTCGCTCACGACTGAAGTGTACATCTCATCCCAGTCATTCGAGCTCTCCAAGCAGAGCCGAATAGCTCAGCCAGAATGCACACTCGGGCTCTTCCAGGGCGCACATATGAATGAGCCGTCTGCTATGTGTGCTGCGCTTGCCGATGGAGAATGCCTCAACGTAGCTTGCTGCGCAATACTGGACGTACCAGCAACAGGCGAATCCAGGAGAGACCATGTACCGCATTGGCATCGACATCGGCGGCACCCAGCTGCGTATTGCGCTCATTGACGAGGACTTCAAGATCGTGGAGGTCTACAAACCGCCAACGACCGCACGCACGATGCCGAGGCCAACTGCGCACCGCTCGTTGACTGGATTCTTGCCAAGCAAAACGAGGGCTATGAGCTGGGCGGCATTGGCATTGGCAGTCCTGGCCCGCTTGACCTGCGCGCGGGCAAGGTGCTCAACCCGCCCAACCTCGTGGGCTGGGACAACTTCCAGATTGTGCAGTACTTCCAGGAGGCCACGGGCCTTCCTACCTTCCTCAACAACGATGCTAACGTGGCTGGCCTTTCCGAGGCGCTGCTCGGTGGCGGCAAGGGCTATGAGTCCGTCATCTTCGTGGGCCTCTCCACGGGCTTTGGCGGCGCTTTCGTGTATCGCGGCGAGCTCATCAACGGCGCGCATGGTAACACGGCTGAGTACTGGAACTCCATCGTGTGCGACGACCCCAACGGCCGCGGTAGTGCCAACCCGGGCTCGCTCAACGAGAACGCCGGCGGTACGGGCATTACGCGCGTGGCAACCGCGCGATTTGGTCGTCCGATGGAGCCCAAGGAGCTGTTTGACCTGTACTACGCAGGCGACCCGACGGCACTTGAGGTCTTTGACTACTGCACGGAGATGCTCGCACGCGGGCTGGCCAACATTTTCTGGAACTTTGACCCCGACGTGGTGGTCGTGGGCGGCTCCATCGATCTGTATCACCCCATCTACCTGCAGAAGGCTCTGGAGAAGGCCGCGCGCTACATGCCGGCGCCGGACTCGTTGCACATAGAGAAGGCCGTCTTTGGTGACGACGCCGGCCTCATCGGTGCGGCACTCCTGGTGAAGTAGCGCCAGCGCGCACCACGAGGGACCCGACCCTCGTGGTGCATCTAGCATGCTATACTTGCTATACACGCAAGGAGGCAAGTTATGGAAGCTGTGATTGAGAACGCCTTGGTCCCCGAAAAGAGGCGTCAGGGCATGATGTCTCAGGTCAATGCCCGAATCGAGACGGAGACCAAACGTGCGGCAGACGCGGCATTTGCCGGTGCTGGTATTGCGCCGAGCGAGGCCATCCGAGCGCTATACGGCAGGGCTGCCGCCCTCGGGAGCTCGCTCAAGTCAGTCGGGGACTTGGTCGTTGACGGTGGCAAAGATGCTGAGGCTCAGAGCTCACGTGAGGCGACCTTTGAGCGTGCCACGCATGCCTTTGAGAACGTGCTTGCGAACTATGGGCTCGTGGTTGATGTGCAGAGCTTTGCGCCCATGACCGAGGAAGAGATCGAAGCGGCGAGGTACCAGGATTACCTGGCAGGTGGTGCGCCGTGACGCGGCCTGCAGAGCGCATTCTGCTCGACACGAACGTATGGCTTGATGCCTTTCTGCCAGGACGCGCTGCGCGAGTCATTGCCCAAGAGCTCATCACGCTCGCATTGAAGTGCCACGTGGACCTTCTCTATCCCGTTCATATCATTTCCGATGTGTTCTACCTCGCTTTTATTGATATCAAGCGCCTCTTGCGTGGGCAAGGTTCGGATGAGCTGGTCGCGCAAGCCGCACGTTCTACGGCGTGGGAGTACGTGAACAGCATGCGTGAGATAGCCACGGCGGTTGGTGCCGACAACAGCGACGTGTGGCTGGCAAGTAAG
>JAFUBJ010000083.1 GCA_017460265.1 Atopobiaceae bacterium
AAAGGAGGCAGCATGTCTCGCGTCTACAACTTTTCCGCCGGCCCCGCCGTGCTTCCTGAGGACGTCCTGCGCGAGTGCGCCGACGAAATGCTCGACTACCGTGGCTGCGGCATGTCCGTCATGGAGATGAGCCACCGCTCCAAGATGTATCAGCAGATCATCGACGAGGCCGAGGCCGACCTGCGCACCCTCATGGGTATCCCTGAGAACTACAAGGTGCTCTTCCTGCAGGGTGGCGCCTCCCAGCAGTTTGCCGCCGTGCCGCTGAACCTCTGCGCCCTTCCCGGCGCCAACGGCAAGGCAGACTACATCCTCACCGGCATGTGGGCCAAGAAGGCCTACCAGGAGGCCGCCCGCTTCATCGATGCGCAGGCCGTCGCCTCCAGCGCCGACGAGACTTTCTCCTATATTCCCGACTGCTCTGACCTTGCCATTCGTGACGACGCCGACTACGTCTACATCTGCGAGAACAACACCATCTACGGCACCGTCTATCACGAGCTTCCCAACACCAAGGGAAAGATCCTCGTCTCTGACGTGAGCTCCATGTTCCTCTCGCAGCCGCATGACGTCGCAAAGTATGGCGTCATCTACGGCGGCGTCCAGAAGAACGTCGGCCCCGCCGGCCTGGTCATCAGTGTCATCCGCGAGGACCTCATCCCCGAGGGCCCCGTCGACGGCTGCCCCACGATGCTCAACTGGCGCACCCAGGCCGACGCCGGCAGCATGTACAACACGCCCAACTGCTGGGCCATCTACGTGTGCGGCAAGGTCTTCAAGTGGCTGCTTAACAAGGGTGGTCTTGCCGAGATGGCCAAGATCAACCAGGCCAAGGCCAAGGTCCTCTACGACTTCCTTGACGAGTCCACGCTCTTCAAGGGCACCGTCCGCGCGGAGGACCGCTCGCTCATGAACGTGCCGTTCGTCACCAGTGACGCCGACCTCGACGCCGAGTTCGTCAAGGCCTCGCAGGCCGCGGGCCTCGAGAACCTCAAGGGCCACCGCTCCGTGGGCGGCATGCGCGCCAGCATCTACAACGCGATGCCCATCGAGGGCGTCGAGACCCTCGTGGCCTTCATGAAGGACTTCGAGGCCAAGCACTAGTCCGAGCACAAGACGCCACGCGTAGCGCGGGACGGCCTGCGCGGCGCGTGGCGATTTGCATAAAGGAGAACACCCCATGTACAACGTACATTGCCTGAACAACATCGCCAAGGTGGGTACCGACGAGCTGGGCGCGGGCTTCCAGCTGACCGACTCCATCAGGGAGGCCGACGCCATCATGGTGCGCTCGGCGAGCCTGCACGAGATGGACCTTCCGCGCGACCTGCTTGCCATCGCCCGTGCTGGCGCTGGCGTCAACAACATCCCCATCGAGCGTTGCGCGGACTACGGCATCGTGGTCTTCAACACGCCGGGAGCCAACGCCAACGCCGTCAAGGAGATGGTCATCTCGGGCCTTCTGCTCGCGGCGCGCGACATCGTGGGCGGCATCGAGTGGGTCGAGGAGAACTCCGACGATCCCAACGTGGGCAAGCAGGCCGAGAAGGCCAAGAAGGACTTTGCCGGCAGCGAGCTTGCCGGCAAGAACCTGGGCGTCATTGGCCTGGGAGCCATCGGCGCGATGGTCGCCAACGCCGGCCGAAGCCTGGGCATGCATGTCTACGGCTACGACCCGTTCCTGTCCATCAAGTACGCCTGGAGCCTCGACCGCCACGTCCGTCACGTCAACAACCTGGCCGACATCTGGGCCAACTGCGACTACATCACCATCCACGTGCCGGCCAACGACAAGACCAAGGGCATGATCGGGCGCGATGAGATTGCCGCCATGAAGGACGGCGTCGTGCTGCTCAACTATGCCCGCGACGCGCTTGTTGACGAGATCGCGCTGACCGAGGCCCTTCAGACCGGCCACGTGCGTCGCTACATGACGGACTTCGCCAACTCGGTGACCACGCAGATGAAGCATGCCGTGGTGACCCCGCACCTGGGTGCCTCCACCAAGGAGGCCGAGGACAACTGCGCCATCATGGCGGCACGCCAGCTGCGCAGCTATCTTCTTGAGGGCAACATCGAGAACTCCGTCAACTTCGAGCCGGTCGACTTCGGCCCGATCACCTGTGACGTGCGCATGTGCATCTTCCACAAGAACGTCCCCACGATGCTCGGCCAGATTGCGGGCCTCATCTCTGCCGAGGGCGTCAACATCGACAACATGTCCAGCAAGAGCCGTGGCGACGTTGCCTATACGCTGATCGACATCACCGGCGACTTTGACCAGGATGCCATTTCTCGCCTTTCGGCCATTGACGGCATCATTCGCGTGAGGGCCCTGCGCGCCTAGGTCCGTCTTTCAAAGCTGCTACGAGAGGACGAGCGCATGCATGTCCAACCCATTGCCTGCTTCCGCCCTGCGCCAGAGCGCGCGGGGCGTTTCTCTGCGCCACCCTATGACGTCTTTGACGACGAGCAGGCGCGTGCCTACGTCAGGGAAAACCCTGACTCGTTCATGGCCATAGACCGTCCCGAGACGGCGTTTGACGCCGGGCAGGACCCCATGGCCCCAGAGGTCTTTGAGCATGCCGTCAAGCTGTTGACCGACCGCCTGCGCGACGGGACGATCCTCAAGGAGGAACGCCCCTGCCTGTTTGCCTACCGCATGACGCAGGGGGACCATTCCCAGATGGGGATCATTGCCTCCGTTGCGGTCGACGACTACCTTGACGGGACGGTTCGTCGCCACGAACGGGTTCGCGAGGAGAAGGTCCTTGACCGCATGGCGCACATGTCGGCCATCACGGCGCAGGTTGGCCCCTCCATCGTCATCTATCCCGATTCCCATGTCATCGACGTGCTCGTGGGCCTTGCCTGCACGGCTGAGCCCCTCTACGACTTCACGGACGAGGACGGCGTGCGCCACACCGTGTGGCGCATTGCGCGCGAGATGGCGGTGGGATCGATCTGCGAGACCTTCAAGCAGATTCCCCATGGCTACATTGCCGACGGCCATCATCGTGCCGAGGCGTCGGCACGCCTGTGCCTCGAGGCGCGCGAGCGGGGAGAGGCCGGTCCGCGCGAGGAGTTCCTTGCGGTTCTCTACCCGGCCAGCTCGATGCGCGTGTTGGCGTACAACCGCGCGGTCGTCGACACGAACGGCCTTTCCGAGCAGGAGCTTTGTGCGGAGCTGTCCCAGGCGGGCATCGAGGTGTCGCAGCCTGTCGAGAGCCCGGTGGTTCCGAAGGAGCGGCACGCGGTGGGCATGTTTGCCTTCGGGTCGTGGCGCGAGCTTCGCTTTGCCGATGCACAGCCCTCCGACGACCCGACTGCCGACCTTGACGTGTCGCTTCTGCAGGAGCGCGTCCTTGCCCCCATCCTTGGCGTTAAAGATCCTACCGCCGACCCGCGCATCTCGTTCGTGAGCGGGGCGGAAGGACCGGAGGCGCTCGAGCGGCTGGCTGGAAAGGACGGCGTGGCGTTCTTCATGTACCCCACGTCCATGGACGAGCTCATGCGCGTCTCTGACGCCGGCATGCTCATGCCGCCCAAGTCCACCTGGTTTGCCCCCAAGCCCCGAAGCGGCCTCTTCCTGAGGAGGATCTGACGGCCCTTCTCCTGCAAGACGACGGATGCCATCAAAGGGACGCCCACGCAAAGGGGGGGGGCATCCCTCCTTGTGCTTTGGATGCTGATTCGCCGATTCTTCTGTTGGCGTGGCCTTTGAGCGGGTATAGACCATTCATCATCAGGGGAGCAGGCGTCGTCCTGCGCTTCGAAAGGAGAGTGTCATGGCAGGTTTTGATGTGACCGATGCGGTGAAGAAGGCTTTTCTTGTGGGCGTTGGAGCAGTTGCCACCGGCCTCGAGAAGTCCCAGGAGGTCATCGACGACTTCGTGAGCAAAGGCGAGCTCACCATTGAGCAGGGCAAGGCCCTCAACGCCGAGCTTACGCGCAAGGTCAAGGAGACCGCGGACGAGGGTAGCGACGCCGTGCTGCGCGCCCACCTCAAGACGATGAGCCCCGAGGAGCGCGAGGCATGGGTCAAGCGCGCGACTCAGATGGCTGCAGACCTTGACGCCGAGACCGTCACGGTCGACGTCGAGGATGGCGTCCAGGAGGATGTCGAGGAAGAGCCCGTCGCTGACGAGGAGTAGACGTAAGAACGTGTCTGGCAATGACGAGCCTCGAATCGACGATGCAGAGGTAGACGACATTTTGGCGAGCTGGCTGCTCGAGGAGCCTGCGAATGGCGCCGCGGGCGGCAAGACCATTGGCCTTTTGGGAGGCCGCTACGTGACGGCGGGCGGCGATGCCATCACGCGCTCGACCAAGCTCGCGCGCCTTCGCGAGATCCTCTCCATTGCCAGCCGCTATGACATGCTTCACGGGTTGACGCCCCAGTCCTTTCGCAAGCTGCTTGAGGAGCTGGGGCCAACCTTTGTGAAGGCAGGCCAGATTCTCTCCATGCGCTCCGAGATTCTTCCCGAGGACTTCTGTCAGGAGCTCACCAAGCTGCGTACCGACGTCGAGCCCATGGACAGAAACACGATGCTCGAGACCCTGCGAGCCGAGTATGACCGGCCGCTCGAGGACATCTTTGACGCGATTGACGACGTTCCGCTTGGATCGGCATCGGTGGCCCAGGTGCACAAGGCACGCCTGGTGAGCGGCGAGCTCGTTGCCATCAAGGTGCAGCGTCCCCAGGTCCGCGAGCTCATGGCGCAGGACATCTCCATCATGCGCTCGCTGGCGCGCAGGGTGGTGGGCTTCATGCCCGACGAGCAGTTCCTGGACATCCAGTCCGTCGTCGACGAGATATGGCAGTCCTTCCTCGAAGAGACGGACTTTCTGGTTGAGGCACGCAGCCTTGCCGAGTTCAGGCGCAACAACGCGGACGTCCGCTTTGTGGACTGTCCCAAGCCCTACCCCAAGCTGTGCACCTCCCACGTCGTGGTCATGGACTACGTCGACGGCATTCCCATCGGAAACGTCAAGCAGCTCGAGGAGATGGGCTACGACCTCTCCGAGATCGGCACCAAGCTGGTCGACAACTATGCGCGTCAGATGCTTGACGACGGCTTCTTCCATGCCGACCCTCACCCCGGCAACCTCGTGGTGCGCGGTGGCAAGATCGTCTACCTCGATCTGGGCATCATGGGGCGCCTGTCGTCCCATGACCGCGCCGCGCTGTCACGCATGGTCTTTGCGGTGGGAAACCACGACGCGGCGACCCTGAAGGACGGCCTGCTGCGCTTCTCCACAAGCGATGTGTCTGAGGTCGATCACGCGCACCTGCTTGCCGACCTCGACGCCATCATTGCCGACTACGGCGATGCGGATCTGGCCGAGCTGGACATGGGCGCCTTCTTCAACGCGCTCGTCTCGATGGCACGCAAGAACGGGGTGGAGCTATCAGGTGCCGTCACCATGCTCGCTCGTTCTCTTGTCACGCTCGAGGGAGTGGTTGACACCTTCCTTCCCGGCGTGTCCATCGTGCAGATCGTGACCGATCACGTCCGTAACCACACGAGCCCCCTCGAGCTGGCCGAGCAGGAGGGGGAGCGCATGGCGAGGCAGACCCTCTCGGCGTCCCACGGGCTGCTTGACGCCGCGTCGCAGGCAGGGCTCGCGATGAACATGCTCACGCGGGGCCAGCTGCGCATGAACTTGGACCTTGCGGGCTCTGAAGACCCCATATCGGATTTGGCACGCGCGGCAGACCGACTGACCATGGGCATCATCATCGCGGGCCTCTTCATCGGCTCGTCGGTGGTGTACTATGCCCGCATCGCGCCCGTCATCTTTGGCATCCCCGTCATCGGCTTTGTCGGGTACCTCATCGCGCTCTTCATGGGCCTGTGGCTCCTTCGGCAGATCATGCACGAGGGACGACGCAAGCGCTGAGAATGGCTGACTCACAAGGGTCTCGGAGCAAGGCAGGGCGGTTTTGTACGTTGCCAACCGTCCTTTGGAGGCGTTTCTTTTTCGTTTTCCCAGTTGGCAATTCAAGAAACTCTTCCAAAGGACGATTGGCTCTGCCGACACGCAAGGGTCCCACGTGTCTTATGATGGCGGTTAGCGGATGCCGTTTACCGCAAGATCGATGACCTTGTAGGCGCCGTCGTAGATGCCGATCTTGTTTGCCGCCTCGATGTTGTCGCACATGAACGCCACGAGCTCGCGGTCGAGCTGGAACGAGTCGATCATGGCGAGCACCTCGTCGGTGTCGTCGATCTCGTAGGTGCCGTCGCCCACCTCGGCCGCGCGGATGGCGCCCCAGGCCTCATGTCCTCCCACGCGATGGATCATGAGCTTGGGCACGGGGTAGAAGGAGAACTCGCTCGGCTTGGTCACCAGCACGTCGCAGCAGCGCATGAGCAGGTTGGAGGAGTAGACCGCGCTGAAGATGTCGGAGTCGCAGAAGGCGTGGATGCCCGTGAGGTCTCCGTCGAGCGCGCCATCGGCCAGGGCCTTGACCTCGGCAAAGTTGTCAAAGTGGCGCTGTGCGAGGGAAGAGAGCCCCTCGACGTTCTTCTCCAGCGCCTCCCAGACGCCGCGATGGTCTCCCACGTTGATGAGCAGCGTCGCCTGCTCCGTCTGCACGTAGGGCAGGAGCCGCTCGATGATGGCGGCAAAGAGCTCCTGCTGGGCGCCGGCGCCGCCCACGCTGATGAGGTAGCGGATGGGGCCGCCGCCCAGGAGGCGCTGCCTGCGCGCGGCGCAATCGTGGGCGATGTTGCTCACGAGCTCATGGTCGATGTAGTGGCCGGTGTACACCAGGCTGTCGAGCGGCATGGTCTTGAGCTGGCGCTTCTTGTCCATTCCGCGGAGCTGGTGGTATCCCAGGTAGGCGCTCGGCGTCTGGACGGTATGGATGGAGCCCTCGGCCAGGTGCAGCGCCATGGGCCAGTTGTCGGGGATGGCGTTGACCACATGCGTCATGCCGGCGTGCACGGCAGCCTGCGCCGGCCAAACGTGCGTGCCCACGTAGGGCGTGTCGAGGGGGATGTCGCGAAAGAGCGGCACGCAGAGCTCGGCGTTCTTCTGGTCTCCCGCGTTGTAGGAGAGCTGGCGGAAGCCCTCGGAGTTGAGCGGCTCCCAGTAGAGCTTGTTGAAGAGGCCGACCTTCTGGGAAAGGCGCGAGCCCAGGGAATAGAGGTCGTTTTGGTAGGCGATGACCTTGGAGCCCGTGGTCTCGTCAAAGGAGGCGAGGTCAAGCCAGTAGGGGGTGTAGCCCATGGCGTGGGCGGCCGAGGCCATGGCCATGGAGATGCGGTAGTGGCCAAAGCCCATGCGGATGTTGCCCACGATGACGGGCTTGCCGTCGGCACCGATGACGGTGCGTGGGGTTGGCGCAGGTGCTGGGGCAGCGGCGGCATCGGCTGCCAGATCGAGCGGCTCGTCTCCCATCACGAGGTTGCGCACGCCCAGGGCCTCTCCGATGACAGGCACGTCCGCGCTGGCCAGATGGTAGATGGCATCGGTGTCATCGCCAAACTTCTTAAGGAACTTCTCCTTGCCCTTGACGGCCTTCTGGTAGGTGGCCTTGTCCTGCTCGTTTCCGAAGGCGCTCCTGGCGCGGTCGTTCGTGGAATCCATTCCCCAGCCTCCTCGATGGGTGATCATTACCTGATAGTCTATCTATCATATTGATAGTCAGACTATCACCTGAGCACCGCGCCGTCAAGGCATGTCGGGGAGCGTCATTTCCCAGGAGGGGAAAAGGTGAATGCGGGCGCTGAAGGAGCGCAGGCAAGAGATGCTCCTCCCAGGTATACGCGTCTTTGCGTCCGCCGAAATGGGCGAGGAGATGGGAAGGCCAGAACGTATCCTAAGACTCAATACGCACATGGTGAGGGGGAGCCATGCCCGACATATCCAGGCCAGCCTACGACATCTTCATCAGCTATCGGCGAGAAGGCGGTGCGGAGACGGCCAAGCACCTGAGGGACGTCCTTTCCGAGCGGGGATACAGCGTCTTCTTCGACACCGATAGCCTGCGGAGCGGCGACTTCAACAAGTCGTTGCTTGACATCATCGATGCTTGCACCGACTTCGTCATCGTCCTCTCTCCAGGCTCACTCGACCGTTGCTCAGACGAGAAGGACTGGGTGCGGCTGGAGCTGGCACGTGCCCTGGAGAAGGACAAGAACGTCATCCCCATCATGAGTGGCGACTTCCGCTTTCCTGACCAGCTGCCGGATGATATCGAGGCCGTGCGCTGGCGCAACGGCATTGCGGTGAACGTGGAGTACTTCGACGCGATGATCGACAAGCTCACCACGTTCCTGCGGAGCAAAAGCAAGAGGAGGAGCCACACCTCCCTGTTCGTCGGGGGTGGGATCGCGCTTGCCGCGATCGTGGCACTGCTTGGCTTTGTGTTCTTTGGGGGAGGGCGTGGTACGGGCGGGACCTCGTCGTCGAGCACCTCGGACGCGGATGTCGTGTCGGGTGCGGCGCAGGCCGAGGGCGAGCCCGAGACCGAGGCTGAGCCTGAATCTGGCACGGAGTCCGGCACACCTGAGCCAAATGTGCAGAAGACCTTTGTCGAGTATGCCCTTGGCGATACCGTGGACGTGTTCAACCCGGAGGATGGCGCGCTCGAGTACTCCATCTGCGTCGACAAGGTGGGGATCCTTCCTGCCGAGTTCGAGAAGAACATGTGGGAGAAGTACGACCCGGAGGCCTACGACCTGCTGGCGGTCTATTGTTCGGTCAACAACACGTGGTATCCCAAGAAGGACAAGGGCGAGGTCAGCATTTGGTGGATCCTCAACGACAACACCCTTACGCTGAAGGATGCCGACGGCTTCCTGCTGACCTACGTATCCGCCCTCTACCACGGTAACGACGGCAAGTACCTGTTCGAGACGGCCTCCACCATCCCCGCGGACGCAAAGGGCCGCCTCGCCTTCGTCTTCTACGTGGAGAAGGGCACGACCGAGGTGACGGTCTCCATCGACTCCCATGCCGGCGTGGTCGCGGAAGGCAAGGTCAGCCTTACCTAGCGTGACGGATCCGTTCCTCACGCACCGCCTCGCCCGTGCTTCCCGGCACCTTTCCAGACATTCCCTTGACCGCAATG
>JAFUBJ010000084.1 GCA_017460265.1 Atopobiaceae bacterium
ACAACATGGCCAACGGCTGCGCCTGCATCGCCGTTGCTGCCACGCTCGGCGCCGACGTCACCAAGGCGGCAGAGGCCCTCTCAACCTTCAAGGGCGCCCATCGCCGCTTCACCCACGTGGGAGACATCGACGGCATCACGGTGGTCGACGACTACGGCCATCACCCGACCGAGATCAAGGCCACGCTCACGGCCGCACGCGAGCTTTCCTACGACCGCATCGTCTGCGTGTTCCAGCCGCACCGCTATTCGCGCACCAAGGCGCTTGCGGAGGGCTTTGGCACGGCCTTCGACCTTGCCGACAAGCTCGTGGTCATGGACGTGTTCTCGGCTGGCGAGATGCCCATTCCCGGCGTCTCGGGCAAGACCGTGGCGCTGTCGGTGCGCGAGGGCGGCAAGGTGCCTGACGTGACCTACATCTCCAACCGCAAGGACGTCATCCGTCACCTCTGCGAGACCTGCAAGCCGGGCGACCTGCTCATCACGCAAGGCGCAGGCGACGTGACCGCCATTGGCCCCGCGTTCATAGCCGCGCGCTCCGAGATGGACGCCAAGGGCGACGGGCGGGCCTAGGTGAGTGTCTACAACGCGTATTTGAGCCTCTCCGGCTCCCTGGGGGTCGAGGCGGTCCGTGACGAGCGGCTCGCCCACCGTACGAGCTACCGCATTGGTGGCCCCGCCGCGCTCAGCGTGACGGCGCACACCTACCCGGCGCTCGTCCACGCCATCGAGGTCCTGGACAAGGAGCAGGTGGGCTGGGTCGTGCTGGGCAGGGGCACCAACGTGCTCGTGTCCGACAAGGGCTACGCCGGCTGCGTCATCCGCCTGGGGCGCGAGTTCTCGCGCATATCCCTTGAGGAGGACGGGCAGGTGAGCGCGGGAGGCTCCGTGCTGCTGTCCAAGCTGGTCAACGAATGCCAGTCAAAGGGGCTTTCGGGCCTCGAGCCGTGCGTGGGGATACCGGGGACCGTCGGAGGGGCCATCTCGATGGACGCGGGCACGCGGGACGAGTGGATCAGCCGCTGCGTCAGCTCCGTGGTCACCTTCCGCCCGGGCTCTGGGCTCGTGCGCTACGAGGCCAACGACATCGAGTGGGGCTACCGCTACACCACGATCCCCGCGGGCGAGATCATCCTCGAGGCGACCTTCGAGCTTTCCAGCCGCGACCCCAAAGAGATCGCGGCGGACATGGAGCAGCGCATCGCCCGCAGGCGTCGCAAGCAGCCCATGGGCAAGCCGACGTGCGGGTCGGTGTTTCGCAATCCGCCCGGGGGCTCTGCGGGCGCGCTCGTGGAGTCATGTGGGCTCAAGGGCTTTTCTGCAGGAAGGGCTCAGGTGTCCGAAACACATGCTAACTTCGTAGTCAACAACGGCGGCGCCACGGCAAACGACGTGCTCATTGTGCTGCAGAAGATGCACGAAGAGGTGCTGGAGCGCCACGGTGTTGACCTTCTTCCCGAGGTGAAGTTCCTCGGGTTCGACTGATTGGGAGCGAATGGCCGACAGGAAGCCGCACAAGAGAGAGGCGACAAGACGCACGGAGCCCAGCACGCCTAGGCGCGCCAGGGGCGGGGCGTCTGCTGGCTCCACGACCAAGATGAGGGTTGTCTCGGCCGGCGCATCCCGCGGCGGCCGCAACGCCAAGGCGTCTGCGCCCCGGCGGCAGC
>JAFUBJ010000085.1 GCA_017460265.1 Atopobiaceae bacterium
AATAAAATGTTCTCTTTAATCATTACTACAGAAAGATGTAGTATCATAAAAAACGCTTATATAGTAACCTATGATTTCTCTATTGTCAAGGATGCCTGGGTGAACGGCTACTGCACGTGTGAGAGGAGCGCCAAGGGGCCATTCTGTGCAGAGCAACCTGCAGGGCGCAGGTCTTTCCAAAGGATTGACCCATATGCGCATGTGAGAGCAGGGATATAGGAAGGGCGTGTAAGAAGGAGTGGAGGCGGAAAGCGTGCATTGCGGGTCTGTGGGTGTTTTCGAAAATGCAGCACAGGGCAACGTATTGGGCAATATTGTGTTTGATGAACGCGAATAATGGTATTGTATGACAGTGCGTGTTTTTTGCGATCGCATGCTTTTACGCTGTACGTTCATTATGACGGATCTCACAGGGCAGCCTGAGGGACATTAGGATAGGTATCGGATGGCGAGTGACGAAAGAAAGCGGGATTACATTAACACCACCTACCATTTAATTCTGCGGGATGGGCTTGACTCGATTACCATTCGCAGTGTCGCAAGCGAGATGGGCGTGACCAGCGGGGCGCTCTATAAGCATTTCGACAGCCTTGATGTTCTGCTCACCTACAGCTCAATCCGTTTTTTAAAGGACTACGCGCGCGACGCGCGAGTGCTTTCACGCGTCGAGCTGGAGCCGATGCAGCTGGCAATCCAGCTTTGGGAGTGCATGGCTTACTACGGGTTCCGCAACGTGCCCGTGTTCGAGTACCTCTTTTTCAAGCAGAAAAGCGTGCATGTGCGCGACATCATGTTCGATTACTATCGCCTGTTCCCGGAGGAAATAGCTGACGTGCGGGAATACGTGGCCACGTTCATGGCCAACGACAGTCTAATAGAAAGAGGCTTCGTCGTCTTGTCTCGTGCCGCCGAGTTGGGGATGATCGACATCTCCGACGCGCGATACCTCAGCGAAGTGGACGCCTATCTGTTCCAGGGCATGCTCGCCGCCTACCGCGACACCTACTAGCAGCCTGGAAAGGCGCAAGAAGCCACGAAGAAATACCATGAGCTCCTGGAGAAGAACTACAACTCCCAAATCAAGTCCGGAAACCCCATTCTTACTGAGAATCCCTTGATTGAGCGCCCACAGTAATCTGCGCTTTCCATAACTGCATCTCTGCTCGGAATTCACTGGCGCCTTGTATTGTTCGGACAGGAAAGGGCCCAAGCCTGCTCACTCCGCGTTTCACTAGGAAATTGCTTCATACGCTGGTAAATCGGTTGCAGTATTTGCTCTTTGGTGCTAGCCAAGACCTTGTTTCTATGCTAAATTAGTAATAGTAATCAATGATTACTATTTAAGTCAACACTGCCGTGCCGCGTATGCGGGCAAGGAGCTAAGGAGGTCTCGCGCCCGCAGCGCTTTTCAAGCGTCGGTAGCGGCGGCAGGGGTCAGCGACTGGAAAGGAGAGGCATATGGCCGTACTCAACAGCACTGCCGTAGAGCAGATTGAGCGCATTTGCGACAGGTATGCGGAGGAAAAGACGCCCCTTATTATGATCCTGAGCGACATTCAGCGGGAATACGGCTACGTTCCCCTTGAAGTGCAAGAGGTCGTCTCCCGCAAGACGGGCATATCGGTGGCGGAAATCTACGGGGTCGTGACCTTCTATTCGTTTTTCTCCCTCGAGCCGAAAGGCAAGCATGTCATAGGTTGCTGCTTGGGTACGGCTTGCTACGTAAAGGGCAGCGGCGATATTTACAACGCCCTTATGGAGAAGCTCGGAATAGTCGGCGGCGAGTGTACGCCGGACGGAAAGTTCTCGCTTGACGCGTGCCGCTGCGTAGGCGCGTGCGGCCTGGCTCCGG
>JAFUBJ010000086.1 GCA_017460265.1 Atopobiaceae bacterium
CTTGCCGACGTCACGGTTTCCATGGCGTTATTTCTCGGCATCTGTGGGCTGGCTGCGCTTGCGCTGTTCCATATGCTGTATGAGCGCCTTAACGGCGGCGGGGAGGAGACCGACCCGCTTGCCGGGCTGGTGCGTTGGCTCGAGAGACTATATGACCGCTGGCATCCCGCGCCTGCCGATGCCTAGGTGGAGAGGACCGACATGTCTCACATCACCCCTGAGTTTTCCCAAGCCGTCGAGGATGCCGCCAAGGGCCGCCTTCTGACAGTGGGGGACATCACCCGCCTCGTGCATGACGTCACGGTCATCCCGGGCGCGGACCGCCTTCCGCGGGCCCTTCTGACCCTGCTCGAGAACGTCGTGCGTCGCGTTGACGATCCTGAGCGCAGGCTCGAGCAGGCACACGCCATCGTGTCTGCCGGACTTGCGGGCGAGCAGGGCGACGAGATCGAGTTCATGCCCGCCCGCGTGCTCTTCCAGGACTTCACGGGCGTTCCCGTCTTTGTCGACTTTGCCGCCATGCGTGATGCGGCCGTCAGGAAGGGCATCGACCCCGCCCTGGTCAACCCGCGCATTCCCTGCACGCTCATCATCGACCACTCCGTCATTGCCGACGAGGCGGGCCATCCCGGCTGCGCGGCTTGCAACGAGGAGCTTGAGGTGGAGAGGAACCGCGAGCGCTTCGCCTTCCTCAAGTGGGCCTCAAAGGCGTTCCGGAACGTCGAGATCGTGCCCCCCGGTGGCGGCATCTGCCACCAGCTCAACATCGAGCGCTTCTGTCGCGTGGTCATGTGCGATGCGCTGGCGAAGGGCGACGTGCCTGTCGCATGCTTTGACACGCTCGTGGGCACCGACTCCCATACCCCGACCGCAAATGGCCTTGGCGTCGTCGGTTGGGGCGTTGGCGGCATCGAGGCCGAGGCCGCGGCGCTGGGGCAGAGCGTCTCCATGCTCGTGCCTCCCGTGGTCGAGCTGCGCCTGAGCGGGTCTCTGCGCGATGGCGTGTCCGGCATGGACCTGGCCCTTACCGTGGCCAAGCTGCTGCGCGAGGCCGGCGTCGTGGGCGCCCTTGTCGAGGTGACGGGAGAGGGCGTGTCTGCGCTTTCCGCCACCCAGCGCGCCTGCGTTGCAAACATGACGCCGGAATATGGCGCCACGACCACGCTCTTCCCGTCTGATGACGTGACCTTTGACTACCTTGCCCTCACGGGCCGCGATGCCGCTGAGCTGGCCTTTGCCCGTGCCTACCTTGAGGCGCAAGGGGCCTTTGGGGCAAGCCGGGGACGCGTCTACGCTCGCACCATCGAGCTTGACCTCGCCACGGTCGAGACCTGCCTTGCCGGCCCTTCGAGGCCGCACAACCAGGTGACGCCTGCAGGTCTCAAGGAGCGCTTCCGCAACGTTTCGACCGAGCATGGTCACGGCGACTTTGCGGAGAGACGCTCCGTCACGGTGGGGGAGGAGACCTTCGAGCTGGGGCACGGCGCCCTCGCGATCGCGGCCATCACCAGCTGCACCACCGCGACCGACCCGGCAATGATGGTCGCGGCCGGCCTCCTTGCGCGCAAGGCCGTCGCCTGTGGCCTTGACACCAAGCCGTGGGTCAAGCGCATCTTTGCGCCGGGAAGCCAGACCGCTGAGCTTCTGCTCAAGCGAGCGGGCTTGACGGACGACCTCTTTAAGCTCGGCTTTTACACCTGTGGCTTTGGCTGCATGAGCTGCATCGGCAACTCGGGCGA
>JAFUBJ010000087.1 GCA_017460265.1 Atopobiaceae bacterium
CCGCCTTCTGCCGTGACGGGCCTCTCGCGCGTGGAGATCTACACAAACTTCGAGCGTCCGCTTTCGCCCGAGGAGCTCTCGCGCATGCACGTGGCGGTGGAGCGGCGCGGCAAGGGAGAGCCCCTTCAGTACGTGACGGGCGAGATGCCCTTCAGGCACATCATCCTGCGCTGCGAGGAGGGCGTTCTCATTCCCCGTCCCGAGACCGAGGTTTTGGTAGATGCGGCGCTCGAGGGCGTTGACGCCGCGCTGACGGCAGGGGTTGCCTATGATGACGTGCAGGTTCGTGCGGCTGCGAGCGAAGGCGAGCGCCGCGCGGCGCAGGAGGCCCGCGTGGCCGAGCTCCAGGCGGCCATTCGCTCCTCGGAGGACGAGCTCCCCGACGAGCGCAAGATTGACGAGCTGATGCGCGCCGTCGCGGAGCTCGATGCGATGCGATCGTCTACGCCGGCAGGCGTGCGCGTACTCGATCTTTGCACCGGCACGGGATGCATCGCTCTCTCCATGGCGGGCGAGCGCCCAGGAACTCATGTGGTTGCAACGGACCTTTCGCAAAAGGCGGTCTCTGTCGCGCTGGCAAACCGCGACCGCTTGGGACTTGCCGACGCGGTCGACGTGTACGAGTGCGACCTTGCCGCGGCCGTTCCTGCCGAGCTCATGGGCACGTTCTCGGTGATCGTCTCCAACCCGCCCTACATTCCCAGCGCCGTGGTTCCCACGCTCCCTGCCGAGGTGGCGGGCTACGAGCCGCACCTTGCCTTGGATGGCGGCGTGGACGGCCTGGACCTGTTCCGTCGCATCCTTGACCTTGCCCCCCAGGCGCTGGCGCCCAAAGGCTGGCTCTGTGTGGAGCTTTTCGAAGAGAACGTGCACGCGGCGGCCAATCTCTGCCGCAGGCAGGGCGGATGGGTGCGCGTCGAGGTGCGAGAGGACCTTACCCACAGGCCGCGCGTGCTCGTGGCCGTGAGGGAGGCGTAAAGACGATGGGCTCTATTCTTCGCGTCAATCAGGACAGCCCCTCAAAGGAGGTGCTGCGCGAGGCGGCGGCAACGCTCGCCTTTGGCGGCGTGGTGGTCATGCCCACCGACTCCGTATACGGAATTGGCTGTGCGGCAACGCCAGACAACCCTGGACACCTGCGCATCTTTGATATCAAACGTCGCGAGCGCACACAGACGCTTCCATGGCTCATCGCCGACTTCGAGGACCTCACTCGCTATGCCGCCGGTGTCCCTGATGCCGCCCTTGAGCTTGCGATGCAGTTCTGGCCTGGCGCGCTGACGCTTGTGGTCACCGCATCCGACGCGGTTCCGCAGGAGTATCGCGGGGCGGACGGGACAATAGCCCTGCGCATGCCAGACTCGAACCTCGTGCGCGAGCTCTCGCGTCTTACGGGCGCACCTCTCGCTACCACCAGCGCCAACACTCACGGCGAGGCGGCGGCAACCTCCGGCTCGTCCGTCGAAGCGCGCATCGTGGAGGAGGCCGACCTCACGCTTGACGCCGGACCGGCGCCTGTTGGGGTCGCAAGTACCATCGTGAGCCTTGCGGAGAGGCGCCCAAAGGTGCTTCGCGAAGGGGCGATTCCCGCACATCGAATCATCAAGATTGTTGGCGTCTGAGGAACGCATCGTTAACGATACGTCTCAAAATGCGTCCTTTTGCGGCGATACGGCTACGCTAGTTCGGCACACAAGCGCCGGACGAAAACTACGTTTGCCGGCAGCACGAAAGGACGACACATGCAGCTTACGCACCTTGCCCAGTCTGATGCCGAGGTCTTTGCCGCCATCGGTAACGAGCTGGGCCGGCAGCGTGGCTCCATCGAGCTCATCGCCTCAGAGAACTTCGTCAGCCTAGCCGTTATGGAGGCTGTGGGATCGGTTTTGACCAACAAGTATGCAGAGGGCCTTCCTGGCAAGCGCTACTACGGTGGCTGCTGGGCGGTCGACGCGGTGGAGGACCTTGCCCGCGAGCGCGCCAAGAAGCTCTTTGGCTGTGCCTTCGCCAACGTGCAGCCGCACTCTGGTGCGCAGGCCAACTATGCGGCCGAGTTTGCCTTTGCCAAGCCAGGCGACGTGGTCATGGGTATGGACCTCTCCAACGGTGGTCACCTTACCCATGGATCGCCCGCCAACTATTCGGGCAAGCTCTTCAACATGGTTGCCTACGGTCTGCACCCCGAGACCGAGCGCATCGACTACGACGACGTTGCCGCCAAGGCCGAGCAGTACAAGCCCACGCTCATCATTGCGGGCGCCTC